>CAJAFH010000045.1 GCA_903939005.1 uncultured Actinomycetes bacterium
TAACATTTCTAAATTATTACTTCGCTAATTCTTTGTGTTTACGTTTACTAAAAGCCTTGTAAACAACAGGTAGCAAGATCAGTAGAAACATCAAGGTGTATAGGGCTTTGGGCAGGAATCCTTCGATCAGGATTCCGTAGTCACCATTGCTAATTTGCAGCGAACGTTTGAATTGAACTTCAGCCAACGGCCCCATAATCAAACCAATAATCAGCGGCGTGAGCGGGACTCCGAATCTGCGGAATAAATATCCCAAAACAGCAATTGCCAGTGCTATTTGTAAATCAAATGTTGAGCTATTCAACGCATAAGCGCCTAGTAGAGCCAAGGTGACAATGCCGCCGTATAAATATGGGCGCGGAATCTTAAGCAAAAGAATCCAAACCCGAATGAACGGCAGATTCATAACCAATAGCAAAGTATTTCCAATAAATAGCGAAGCAATTAAACCCCACACAATTTGTGGATTGGTTTCAAAGAGCATCGGGCCAGGCTGGATTTGAAATGATTGAAAAGCTACCAGCACAACTGCCGCGGTTGCCGATGTTGGTAATCCAAGTGCTAATAGCGGAACAAGTGCACCAGCAGCATTTGCGTTGTTGGCAGCCTCAGGCCCCGCAACTCCCTCAATAGCACCTTTTCCAAATTCATCTTTGCGCTTAGAGAGTTTCTTTTCAACGCCATAACTTAAGAAAGTTGGAACTTCAGAACCGCCGGCGGGGATTACACCGAGTGGGAAACCAATTGCAGTACCACGTAGCCATGGACGCCATGATCGTTTCCAATCAGCTTTAGACATCCAAGCGCGATCCTTGATCTGCAAAACTGTCCAGTCCTCATTTTTAAAGCGGCTTGCAAAATAAATTGCCTCACCTAAGGCAAAGATTGCCACGATAACGGTTACGGTTTCGATGCCATCAATTGCATTTGAATTACCAAAGGTCAGACGTATTGCACCTGATTGCAGATCAGCGCCTACTAAACCAAGTGTTAAACCGACCGCTAGCGAAATTAATCCACGCACCATTGAGGAACCCAAAAGTGTGCCTACGGTCGCAAATGCCAAAACCATTAGCGCTAAGTAGCCAGCTGGCTTAATTGTGAGCGCCAAATTTGCAAGCGCTGGAGCGCCGAAGGCAAGTAATAGCGTTGCAATTGTTCCGGCTACGAAGGAGCCAATTGCAGCAGTAGCAAGGGCCGCGCCTGCGCGCCCTGATCGCGCCATTTTATTTCCCTCGAGGGCGGTAATTACTGAACCACTTTCACCTGGCGTATTTAGCAAAATCGAAGTAGTCGAACCGCCATACATAGCACCGTAATAGATGGATGCAAACATAATAATTGCCGCAGTTGGATCTATTGATGCAGTAACTGGCAATAAAAGTGCAATTGCTAAAGCAGGCCCAATGCCCGGTAATACGCCAACCAAAGTGCCAAGAAAAGTTCCGAGTAGTCCATACATCAAATTGGTAAGCGTGAGGGCGGTAGCAAATCCCTCAATCAAAAGATTGAAACTACTCATTGACTAATTCTACTTTCCGGTGAGGTCGGCGAAAATTCCAGCCGGTAAATTAATATTTAAACCTTGTGTGAAACCAAAATAAACAATCACTGAAAATATGATTGCGATCATTAGATCTTTCAAGTATTTGCGAGCACCGAACGCATACGCCACACCCCAGAATGAAACTGTAGCGGCGACTATGAAACCAAGTAGATCCAGCAAAATTACATTAGCCGAGATGGCTGCAACAACTTGCGCCATAGTTTTGAAGTCAGCTTTTTGAAAAGGATCACCAGCTTCAGTTCCTTCAGGAACTCCTGAATTACCTCTTAAAATTTCGGAAATTAGCAGTACGGAGGTAACTACTAGGAATGAACCAATTACATACGAAAAAGACCTAGGGCTGATTACCGAAGTGCCATCTGGAACCAACATTCGAGAGGTATCCCAAATAGTGATTAGGCCCAACAGTAAGAGGA
>CAJAFH010000046.1 GCA_903939005.1 uncultured Actinomycetes bacterium
CTGCACGCCAAGTTATTCACCATATGGCTGATTCTGAAGCACAGTCATATGCACGCATTCGCCGCTTAATTGCTGAACCAGAAGGAACTTTAATTCAAGGTTACGACGAGAACGCTTGGGGAGATTCAGCTGTACTCGGTTACGCGACGCTGCCAATTGATTTTTCGGTAAAGGTTTTTAGCGCTGTTCGTGCCTCATCGCTAATCATGATTGAACGATTAACAGATGCTGATTTAAGCAAGTCTGGTCTGCACTCCGAGAGTGGGTCATTTTCTATTGAAAAATGGTGCCGGGCTTATACCGCGCACCCACTTGATCACATTGGCCAGATTGAAAAGGCGCTACGGGGCGAGAACTAAACCGATTCGGTTGAGTATCACAACATGATTAGCCAACTTAAAGAACTACGTGCGCATGATGGTTTTACTTCATTAGCGATTTCACGTTTCATTTCTAACTTTGGAAATGGCTTATCTCCAATTGCACTTGCCTACGGAGTATTAAGTATTCCAGGTGCCGATGGCAGTGATTTAAGTTTGGTTATGGCAGCCCGCTTTGTGCCATTGATTGCGTTCATGTTATTCGGTGGCGTAATCGGAGATCGCTTTAAACGCAATCGAATTGTCGGCACCGTTGACATAATCGGTTCTGTCTTTACCGCTGTAAGTGCGATCGCATTTATCGCGGGCTTTCCTTCAATCTGGTTACTTGCACTAATGGGTGCACTCTTTGGCATTCTAAATGCGCTCTGGTGGCCAGCCATGTCTGGTGTTTTGCCAGATATTTTGCCTAAGGAAAAATTTCAGCACGGCAACGCAGTTATTGGGCTGATGACCAACATTGGTTTTATTGCCGGAACTTTAATCGGTGGCATAGTAGTTACTCTCTATGGGTCAGGTTGGGCCTTATTAACTGATGCAATTACCTTCTTAATTGCAGGTATTTTGGTTTTAAAAATTGATTTACCCGCAATGCCGCCACGTGACAAGAATTCAGTATTCAAAGATTTAAAGCTTGGTTGGATTGAATTTTCATCTCGTTCTTGGGTTGTGGCAATGGTCGTTACGTTTGCCGCCATTAACGCTTGTTTCGAATCTATGATGCAAGTTTTAGGGCCACTAGCTTTTGATAAAGGCGATAGCGGCCCTAGAAATTGGTCTTATAACTTGGCAGCACTAACTGTGGGCATGATGATCGGTGGCGCAGTTGCGTTAAAGGTTAAATTCGCCAGGCCGCTTGCAATATCAATGGTGCTAATTGCTTTTTCATCGCTCTGGGATTTTGCGATCGCCCTGGAACTACCCATTATTTTCCCAATTATTGGCGCAATGTTTTCCGGTTTTGCTATCGAAATATTCATGGTCAACTGGAATACCTCAATGCAAAAACATATTCCAGAGAAATCTTTCTCAAGAGTTGCTTCATATGATGCCTTTGGTTCATTTGGTATTGCACCACTAGGCATTGTTATTGCTGGCCCTATAGCAGCCACGATTGGTATTTCAAATGCACTTTGGTGGACAGGTGGCATCACTTGCGTTGCCGCTCTGCTCTCGCTGCTCGTTAAATCTGTGCGTGATCTTCGCTAGTTGAGCAGATTTTGCCTAAGCAGTGCATGATTTACCATTAAAGAGTTAGGCTCTACTTAAGTTAACTAGCCGAGAGTGAGCGAACCAATGTCTGAACCGGTAGCGCCACCAAAGTTGCGTGGCTGGTTTCACTTAGGGGCAACTCCAGCAGTAATCATTGCCTCGCTAGTTCTATTTCTGCTTAGCCGTAACTCAGTCAAATTCGCAATCGCTTTGTATTCGTTAACCGCAATTTTATTATTTAGTGTTTCAGCTATCTATCATCGAGTTCCGTGGTCACCAGCAAAAAAGAAAATTTGGCGTCGCTGGGATCATGCCAATATCAATTTACTAATTGCTGGTTCATATACCCCGTTCGCAGTTACTTTGCTAGAAGGTCGCGATCGCACAATTTTGCTTTCAGTTATCTGGACAGGTGCTTTGATTGGTGTTGCTGTTCGAGTCTTTTGGGTTGGCGCACCACGTTGGTTATATGTTGCTAACTATTTAGTACTGGGCTGGGTTGCAATTATTTATACGCCACATCTTTATCGAGCTGGTGGCTGGTGGGTTATCTTGCCAATTATTTTTGGTGGCTTGCTCTACTCAATTGGGGCGATTTTCTACGCACTCAAACGACCAGGGCGAGAGGCGAAGTACTTTGGTTTTCACGAGCTATTCCATATCTTTGTACTAGCCGCATGGATCTCGCAGTATGTGGCGATCTGTGTTGCCGTTTATAGATCCCGCTAATTAAGCCCATTTTCACCCCGCATCAGCCCTGCGCTAACCCCACTTTTAGGTATGGCGCTTTTGCTCTAATCTAAGCCTTCCGTAAGTGTGTAAAGAGCATAAAGAGGTAGCGATGGCCGAGAAGAACTCCTTCCTTAACTGGGTTGGATTTAAAGGCGAAGAGAGCAGTCAACCAAATTCGGTTGATCGTATCCGCGAGCTTGAAGCACAGTTAAACGATCTGCGCTCTCGCCGCGATATCACCACGCTATCAAAAGAAGAATTCGAAATTCTGGCAACTGAAACCGCCATGACCATGATCAAGTCTGCGCAACTTCGCGAAGCAAAAGCACAAGCTGCTGCCGATCGCTTAGTTACCGAAACGAATCGTGCGTCGAAAGATGCGTTAGAGAGCGCCGAACAGAAAGCACGCTCAGTTCTCTCCAGCGCCGAAACTCGTGGTCGCAAGTACTTACAGGCCGCGGAATCAGAAGCTGAAGAAATGGTTGCTAAGGCTGAAGTTGAAGCCGAAACACTTTTTGAAACTAAGAAGCGCGAAATCAGTGCGATGGCAGTAGCTGCGCGTCGCGAAGGCGAACGCATCATTACTGAGGCAACTGGTGAAGTCGGCAGCTATCGCCAGTGGCTAGCCAGTGTTATTTCAGAAGCTGAACGTCTATACAAAGTTCAAACCCAATCTCTAGACCAGGCCGAGAGTGCGATTCAACAATCTCGTGCCCGTCTGCAGAGTTCTTTTGAGCGATTAGAACAATTACAATAGCAAGTTCTTCAGAACTTAAATGCAGATGACACACTAATTAGTCGTGGCCCAATTCGC
>CAJAFH010000047.1 GCA_903939005.1 uncultured Actinomycetes bacterium
ATCTCTTGTGCACTTGATTATGAAGTTGCCGAAGAATTTCTGGAAATTGCAGACCTTGATCAGCCAACTGATGAAGATGAACCGCTACCAGCCGGCCACAAAGATATTTTCGCCGACCTTGGAATGCCACACATGGAGCTACTTGCCCTTTGCGATGATGGCGAGTTATTTCCAGATGAACAACTAGAAGCTATTGCCAAGCGATTAGGTTTTGGTAGTCAGTTTGCGGAGCTACTAGAACTTTGATTCATCAAGATTTAATGCGTTCCGCAATTGCAATTGCTCAAAGCGCTCTAAAAACAGATGACGTACCAGTTGGTGCGTTAATTGTTGACTCTGAAAATAACATAATTTCTACGGGATATAACGAACGCGAAGCGCATCAAGACCCCACCGCGCATGCCGAAATTGTGGCAATTCGTCGCGCGGCACAAAAGTTAGGCACTTGGCGGCTAGATGGCTGCAAATTAGTTGTCACACTCGAACCTTGTGCAATGTGTGCCGGAGCAATTGCACAATCTCGAATCAATACTTTGATATTTGGTGCCTGGGATGAAAAAGCTGGCGCAGTTGGGTCAGTCTGGGATGTTCTACGAGACCCTCGCGCAATTCATAAAATGGAAGTTGTGGGCGGAGTTCTTGAAGCAGAGTGCGCTGAACTTTTAACTAACTTTTTCCGCCAGTAATAATTTGGGGTATCGTCACCTACGGTGGCGTGTCTGAGCGGCCAAAAGAGCACGCCTCGAAAGCGTGTGTTGGGGAAACTCAACCGTGGGTTCAAATCCCACCGCCACCGCCATATTTTTTAAGTAAGCGCTACTTGAGTAGTTCGTATGAAGGATTCAAAATAGTCATTTTGCCTTCGTTTTCAGCGACCATTCCTTCGGCGCGTAATTCGGATCCAATATCTAGGCCACGGATTTCGCGACGGCCCAAGAATTGCAGCGTTACACCACCGGTTTCATCCCAAATTTCCACATTAATCACGGGAGCTGAACCACTTGGCGCGGTGCGAATAGAGGTAACACGACCCTGAATATGTGCTCGTTTGCGCCAAGTAATGTTTCCGATCGGTGTCATGTTTTCTGCGTAATGACTTACCGGTTCTGCTGATTGTGCAACTACAGGTTTAGCTTCTGCTTTTACCGCAACTGGTTTAGGTGCGACGCGTGAATCTTGTTTGCGATTTTCAACAGTGATTGATTTACCAGAAATCATTTTTGAAACATCAAATGGCATAATCGTTGCAACTACTCGCGATAATTGAGAAATCGGTGCTGCAATATCTTCCGCAGTTTGATCGTGTAGTAATCGACCAAGTACGCCAGAGTATGAACGTCGAGGCAAAAGCAATGTTAATTCGACATCTGCTTGTTCAGTCATACGAATTGCGTAATCGAGAGCCGCGTTAGGCAAGCGACGATCAGGGCAATCAATTAATTCAAGTTCCACATCATCGACGGCATCAGATGCTGCCCAAGCTGCTTGAATATCGGCAGCACGACGATCATCGATAACAAAGTGGACAGCTGAAATCTTTCGAGCATTCAAAGTGCGGGCGTATCGAACAACGCTAATTGTTGCGAGGTCTACAGAATCAACCAAAACTGTAACGTCGTGGCGAGTGATTGAGGTAGCGCGTTGTTGTTCACTCTTAACAGTTAGTGCTTTCTGCTCTGCGGTGTATTGGCGACGCAATCTCAAGAATGACATGACCATAATCGGCGCTACAACCAAAACTATCCAGGCTCCTTGGGTGAATTTAACAACCGAGAAAATAAGCACGATTATTAAAGAGATCGAACCTGCCAAGCCGTTGATTACAAATTTAACTTTCCAACCATCACCCTTGTGGGTAGTTGCGTGCTTGGCCATTCCGAAACCAGCCAGCATGAATCCGGTAAATACACCGAGTGCGTAAAAAGCCACTAGATGCTCAACTGAGCCAGCAGTAATGATTACTAGGAAGATTCCACCGCCTGCAAGCAACAGAATTCCGTTAGAAAATGCTAATCGGTGCCCACGCTTGCTCAGTTGACGCGGTAAATAACCATCGGAGGCCACAAAGTTACAGAGCAATGGAAACGCGCTGTAAGTGGTGTTAGCGCCCGCGAAAAGAATAAGCATCGTCGCCAACTGAACCAAAATGAACATGCCCTGACCAAATGTTCCGGTTCCAACAGCGGCTTTAGCAATTTGAGAAATTACCGTCGGCGTACCTGACTCATATGGCATCGCATGAATTTGATGAGCGAACCAAGAAACTCCGATTACCAGTGTTCCGAGGATTGCACTCATAATCACCAAAGTACGTTTTGCATTATCTGCTTCAGGAGCTTTAAATAACGCAACACCATCGGAGATTGCTTCCAGCCCAGTCAGTGAAGAGCCGCCATTTGCAAATGCACGGAGCAGAATAAATATTGCAGCTCCAGTTAGCAGGCTACTTGGCTGACCAAGTTCAACAGCGCCCGGCAGATCAGTTTCTAACATTGGCAAAGTGCCTGTGAAATATCGGTATAGGCCGCAAGTAAATACGATCAACATGGCGCCAATAAATCAATAAGTTGGCAGCGCAAAAGATTTTCCTGCTTCTTTAACTCCACTTAAATTTCCAAAAGTAAGCAATGCAATGATCGCAAAAATCATATGCATTTTCCAAGGTTCTAATTCGGGAAATGTCGAAATGATTGCCGCTACACCAGCGGCACTTTGAATAGCTAAAGTTACGATGTAATCAAGCATCAGCGCTACAGCTGCA
>CAJAFH010000048.1 GCA_903939005.1 uncultured Actinomycetes bacterium
GCCCCGAAGGCCTTGGATTAAGTATTTGGTATGACGTTTCGTTCGTGCAAGATGGCGTTAATTTAATTGCCGATTTGCCACAAGGTTCAAATGTTCGATTGGCATTTGTGGCCGGCAGCAAGACCGCGCGCATTGAGTTAATTCACGTGCATGATCTGCCACCGCGCGCCGATACACGTGCACAACAGCGCCCAGGTCAAGTACTTGGACATATGGGCTGGTCATTTGTTACTCCTGATTTAGATGGTGCCATGAAACGCATTGTCGAAAAGAAGGGCGCACTAATTTCAGATGTTGTAACCACTAACGACCCACTGCATGGAAATGCGCGCGTAGTTGCTGCGCACACCCCAGAAGGTGCCTTTATCGAGCTTTGGGAAAGAGCCTAAAAATGAAGCACACCGGATGGACTGGCCGCATTGATTATGTTCATGACGATGGTCGCGAACGCGGTCGCGAATGGTTTAACGTAACTAAGCACGACGAGGGCTACCGCGTTATTCGCGCACATTGCGAGATGGATGACACTGAAATTCTGCGCGATGTAACCCACACGATGACTCATGAATTCAAACCAGTTGAAACTTATGTGCGCCTGGAAGTTAAAGGCCAGCATCGGGGTAGCGGCTGGTTTAATTTCGAAGGCGAAGATGCCACCTGTCACTCTTGGATGACTGAACATGGCCATGTAACGCAGAAAATTAAGGTGCCAGGCGGAGTTAAATCATTTGGTCCACACCCAGTACTTTGCGATTGTTTCCATACTTCGATGTATGACCACAGCAGCTCACAAAAGATTCAAAACTTCAGCGGCATTCTGCATTCTTCCCCTGAACCAGATGGCTCTTCTGGCCCAATGATGGGGCAGTGGGAGTTTGGTATCGAATTTATGGGCGAAGAAAGTGTCACGGTTCCGGCTGGAACTTTCGATACCTTTAAATATCGCTACCACTTAGATAATTACGGTTGGCCGCCTGAGGATGTTTGGGTAATGCCAGGTTCACGCCAACTCGTAAAGATTCGTTGGGATGTTTTAAAAACCACCTACGTGCTAGCCGAGCTGAATGGAACCCCACAATGAGCCAATTACGCGATCTCTTAAATAGCATCACTGGAGTATGGGAAGGCACATATTCCCACTTTAAAACCGATGGCACTTTGATTGAAAAATATGATTCACATCAAGAGACCCGACTAGATGCGGAAGATTGGTATGAGCGCATTGTCTATAAGCGCGCCGGCCAAGAGCCAGAGACCATTGATTTTCGTGCTCGGGTAATCGGTGATGAGTTGTTATTTGATGATGAAAATTTCCTCGGTCAGACCACAGTGATTAATACTCGCATGTGCGTCTTTCCATATACCTGGAAAGATAAGCCGCATTTAAAGGTGCTCGAGCTAATTTATATTGTCAATGACAATTACCGCACACGTACCTGGCAATCATTTGAACACGACAAACTTGTAAAAACTACGCTCATCGAGGAATACCGCGTACCTGGAGGCAATGTAGCAATCTGGTAGTCGGTATATAAAAAGCCCCTCACATCAACGTTGATGTGAGGGGCTTTTTAATTTCTTAGCTAGTTACAGAACCGCTCCTGGCTTTGCGATTCCCAAGAAGGCAGCTGCTAATACGCAGAACCAGATCAAGTGAACCCAAGGAAGAGCGTTCTTAAGTGATAGTGAAAGCGCATCATTATCAGCCTCAGTTGCCTTTCCTGAAAGCACATTGCCAAAGGCTGGACCAAAGGGAATTAGCGCCTTGCGAATTCCGACACCGCCGGCAATTGCAGTTGCGTAGAACATGACCTTTATTGCTAACCACTTTGGATTAGTCGTAACACCAAATGGTTCATCGACTAGCAGGGTATAAATTCCACCAGCAAAGATTGAACCAACGATTAGGTATCGAATAGTTAAATCAGTGCGCTTGATTAGCGCCGCCTTAGGATCGCCGTGTGAATGGTAATTACGAATTACTAGGTATAGCCAAGCGAGTCCCGCCAACCATGCGCCAACAATTATCAAGTAGCGATAATCTGCTACAAAAGTTGGAACCTTGTCATAGAGCGA
>CAJAFH010000049.1 GCA_903939005.1 uncultured Actinomycetes bacterium
AATCTACCGATGGCATCGTCCCTGATGATGCGGCTTCAATCGCATAATTGAATTGACGAAAATCATGAGCAATCAAGACAACAAAGGTAAGTGGGCGCTAGTTACTGGCGCTACGGCAGGAATCGGCGAAAGTTTTTCGCGCTTACTTGCAGAACAAGGTTTTAACCTGGTCTTGGTTGCTCGTGATCTACCGCGGTTAAATGAACGTGCTGCTGCGTTAGAGGCGAACTTTAAGATTCAAACAAAAGTTATTGCAGCTGACTTAGCTACTGATTCTGGATGTAAATTAATTGAAGATTTCATTGCTGCTAATGAAGTTGAAGTATTGATTAACAATGCTGGTTTTGGAATAAATAAATCCTTCTTGGTAAGTGACATTGCCGCTGAGCAACAGATGTTTGATGTTTTAGTCCGCACTCCGATGCGCTTAATGCATGCCATCTTGCCCGGCATGAAAGAGCGCAACTCGGGCACATTGATTAATGTTTCATCCGTGGCAGCCTGGATTGCCGGCGGTACTTATAGCGCAAGCAAGTCTTACTTAACGGTTTTAACCGAATCGCTTCATACTGAGTTAGCTGATACAAATATAAAAGTTTCGGTTCTGGCACCTGGGTTTACGCGCACTGAATTTCACCAACGTGGTCGCATGAAGATGAGCGCCTTGCCTAACTTTATGTGGCTAAATGCTGATGACCTGGTTGCTAAAGCTTGGTCAGATGCGCAAAAAGGCGCTGCTGTCTCAATTCCTGGCTGGCAATACATACTCTTAAGTTCATTCTTGCGCTTTGGCCCAAGACCGCTAATTCGTAAACTTGGCATGAGCGTTCGCATCCGCCAGCGCAACAAATAATTTCTCACATCAATTTCGCAGGGATTCCACGCGTTAAAGGCAGGTCCGCTTAACCTCCTTCGGTAAGATTGCCGCATAATCTATGGAGGTCAATATGTTGCGCAAGGTTTCTACTCTCTCTATTGCAGGGGCGCTTATCGCCGGGATGTTGGTATCAACCCCCGCATATGCCGCAGTTAGCAATGGCTCGACCTGTACCGTAGTTAATAAGACCACCAAAGTAAGCGGTTTTACCTACAAGTGCGTAACTGCGGTTAAGTCCACCGTGACACTTGATGGCACCAAAACCACAATTTATTTGCCAGCAACTGCAAAAACTAAGAATGCTAAGAAGTACTACTTAGCCGTTGATTGCATTAACGAATCGACTTCATATCTAAAGTCAGCCAAAGAAATTGCAGGCCTTGAGACAAGTACAGCAGCTGCTCTATTAGAAATTGATGCACAAATTGCGGCTCAAAATACTGCTAGTGCAAATGTGCAGACCCAGATTGATGCTCTAACAAAAGAGAATGCTGAAATTGCAATCAAGATTAAAGAGCAAACAGATCTAATTCCAGTAGCTCAAAAGGAAGTTACAGATTTGACTGCCAAGATCGCAGCCGTTACAAAACAAATTGATGATTTCACAATTATTTTAAATGATTCGAAAGCTAAGTTAGTAACACTAAAAGCTGACACAGTTAATGCTGCAAAAAATGCAGTTACGATCACTAAGTTATCTACTGCAATCAGCCAGCTTTCAAGTTCAATCACTTCACTAAAGACTTCTAATTCAACTTCAAAAATTCAGATGCAATCTGTTAATGGATCAATTAGTAAGTACAACTCATCAATCATGCAGTTAAAGAGCACAACAACAAAGAATTTAGCATCGATTGAAAATTCTAAGAAGATTAGCTCAACTATCGCAACCCTTAATAAGACAAAAGATCTAACATCAAGTCAGCTCAAGCAAGCAAAAGATGCTCTTACGCAAACAATGAATTCACGTAACCTACTTTGCAGCGCGGGTTTATAAGTAATTAATTAAAAGAATAGGGCTAGCCGGGTAACTCTGGCTAGCCCTATTCTTTTCCCCATTCAAAAGTATTTACAGTTTTGAAGTGGCTACCTTTAAGTTATTTCGTATCGGTAGCTTTCTGTTGGTTCTTGCCACTTTTATCTTTAGCACAAATGCAGATCAGCCTGATTTTCTTAATGATCTGCTGCTTTATAACGCTGTTCCGTTGGCCTTATTGGTCTTAAGTATTTATGCTTTAAATGGTGAAGATCTACGCACCCGTCTTTCCTTCGAGCTAGCGCTCTTTTTCTGGTTTGCCGGGTCAGTAATCTCATCATTAACAGCCGTTTACTTATTCACGGCTGATCTTCAATTAATCTCTGAATTTCTCTACCTGCTTTTTTATCCCTTCATTTTTATTGCTATCCCTCGATTATTGAACTCAAATATTTCTAGTTCGTTTCTGGAAAATATAGACGCAGCAATTGTGGCACTTGGTGTCAGTGCCCTGGCTTCGGCGTTGCTAATGAAACCGGTTCTTCCAAACTTTAACGGTGATCAATTAGAAACATTTTTTGCCATTATTTTTCCAGTTGCTGACATTGTGTTGATTGCACTAATTATTTCGCTAAATCCGTTTCACCGAATTATTTGGCGAAACTTAATTCTAACTTTTGGCATATTTTCATTTGCTGCTGCTGACTTTGTAAATCTTTGGTTAAGCAGAAATGGCAATTACAGATTCGGCAGCTGGACTGATTCGCTTTGGCTGGTTGCGCTATTTCTTATTGTCGAATCGTTATGGCATAAACGAGATGAGAGTAATTCTCGAATTCAAACGCACCCAATATTGATTGCTGTCGCTGTTCTATTCAGCGCGATTCTTTTATCTCTGCTTGCACTAAAACCCGGCTACTTGCCCGGATTTATAGTTGGTCCAGCAATCGCAACTTTATTTTTAGCCTTCATACGAATGGTTGTTGCACTTCGGCAAGCTCAAGAGATCGGAACTGAGCGCACTCTGGCTCGCACCGATGAATTAACTGGGCTACCAAATCGACGTAAGTTCATGGCCGAGCTAATTGAATTTTCAAATACCCAAGGGGCGTTATTACTTCTTGACCTAAATGGCTTTAAACCAATTAATGACAAATACGGCCACGAAGTAGGTGATCAACTATTGCGAGCAGTCTCGCAACGATTCCGACGCTCATTACCAAGTCATTCCACGCTGGCACGCTTAGGCGGCGATGAGTTTGGAGCTCTGATTTCAGGAGACTTTGAAAGCACCATGGAGGCAGCTTTAGCGCTTCATGCCAGCGTTAGTTATCCATTCGCAATCGCTGGTGAAACGATAATGATTGGCGTCAGTGTTGGCTTTGTA
>CAJAFH010000050.1 GCA_903939005.1 uncultured Actinomycetes bacterium
AGGTTTCCGTAAAGAACCTTTTAACTGGCCAAGAGTATGAAATCAGTTATGACAAGTTGATTTTGAGCCCGGGTGCATCGCCAATCGTGCCGCCAATTCCAGGCGTCGAAAGAGCTCTAACTCTTAGAACGGTCGAAGATGTCGAGCGCATAGTTGCTCGAGTAGATCAAAAGCCAAGTAGTGCAGTTGTTATTGGTGGGGGTTTCATCGGCGTCGAGATTGCGGAAAATCTCATTCATCGCGGAATAAAAACTTCGGTTATCGAAGCTTCAGATCAAGTTCTAGTGCCATTAGATCCTGAGATGGCTTCGCTGGTTGCCAAAGAGATGATTTCGCACGGCGTCGATCTACAACTTGGCGTATCGGCAAGTGTTATTGGGTCACAAACTGTGACACTTAGCGATGGCTCAGAAATTCCAGCTGATTTAGTAATTCTGGCAATTGGCGTACGCCCCGAAATAAACCTTGCAAAAGCAGCCGGAATCAAGATCGGTACTCGAAACGGAATTGAAGTTGATGACTACAACCGTACGAGTGATTTAGATATTTATGCAGTTGGCGATGCCGCTGAGAAAACAGATGCCTTGGACGGAACTGCAACTCTGGTACCGCTTGCAAACATAGCCAATCGACACGGTCGTATTGTGGCCGATCACATCAATGGTCGAATTGTTCGCCCAGTAACAACCATCGGAACTGCAATTGTTAAAGTCTTTGACTTGATGATTGCGGCAACTGGCTGGAATGAAAAGCGATTAGTAGCAGCTAATAGGCCCCATCTGATGATTCATTCACATCCAAATTCACATGCTGGCTATTACCCAGATGCGAAGCAGATGACCCTTAAATTAATTTTCGAACCAGTTACTGGTGAAATTCTTGGTGCCCAAGGTGTCGGAATTGAAGGAGTCGATAAGCGCATCGATGTAATTGCTACTGCAATGCGTGGCTCGATATCAGCGCCCGAACTAGCCGATCTAGAACTGGCTTATGCGCCACCATTTGGATCAGCCAAAGATCCAGTAAACATGCTGGGCTATATCGCCGAAAACTTGATTTCTGGCTTAGTCGAAACTTCGCAATGGAATCAAATCGACGAATATCTAGATAAAGGTTTCACCTTGATAGATGTTCGAAGCGCTGGGGAATATGGACGTGGATTTATTCCAGGTGCCAAAAATATTCCGGTTGATGAAATTCGTGAGCGATATCAGGAAATCTCTGGAAAAAACGTATTAGTAAATTGTCAGGTTGGTCAGCGAGGCCACACGGCATCATTGCTTTTAAAGGAGATGGGTTTTAACGCCGTAAATTTAGATGGTGGATACTTAACTTGGAGTAATTCACCTGCTGCAACAAAAATTAAAGTCACTAACTAGTCCTCCAATATTCAGAAAGTAGTAAAAATGTGCAGCAGAACAACTTGTCGTAAGTGCGGAAAAGCAACCTGGAGCGGCTGCGGTAATCACATCGAGCAAGCTCTTAAAGGCGTTCCAAAGAGCGATCGTTGCCAAGGACATGCAAATGATCCAGCGGAACCAGGCTTCTTTGCCAAACTATTCGGCGGCAAAAAGTAAGCAACGATCCGCTGAGCGGAACAAGTGGGGTTTCTTTGCTCTGCCTAGCTGCAATGTGATTGAGCAGACAGGGCAACTGTTCCGCAACATGAATATTGCTACCCACCATTTGAGCCTTTAGGTCTAACCTAATTAACAACTAGAGCAATGGCGCTTTAGGTTCTCAATGGGGAGAGCACCATGGCTGAGCAGTTTATTTTTCCATTTACTTTCGGCGATCGCACGCAATCAGATTTACTTGGTGGCAAAGGTGCGAACTTAGCCGAGATGGTGAAAATAGGATTGCCGGTTCCGCCCGGATTTACAATTACCACTAAAGCCTGTCAAGAGTTTTTAAAGAGTGGCCATTCACCTGCAACGCTACCGGCTGAATTAAATGCTGCCATGACTGCGCTTGAAAAAGAACTTGATAAAGAATTTGGTAATCCACTTAAACCTCTAATCCTTTCTGTGCGCTCTGGTGCGAAATTTTCCATGCCGGGCATGATGGAAACTGTTTTAAATGTGGGCATGACACCTGAAGTTGCAGAGCAACTAGCCATCGAAACCGGTAATGAACAATTTGCTTGGGATTGTTACCGACGCTTTATTGATATGTATAGCCGAATTGTTTGTGAAGTACCGCAAGCCGAATTCCATAAAGTGCAAGAAGTTATCTTGGCTCAGTTCGGGGTTAAAGCAATCTCTGAACTCGATGCAGCTGGCTTAAAGGCGATGGCAGCTGGATATATAAAGAGCTGTGAAATCTTTACGGGCGAAACTTTCCCGACTGATCCGCGCGTACATTTGCAGCGCTCAATCGAAGCAGTATTTCATTCCTGGAACTCAGAGCGTGCCAATGTCTATCGCCGCCGCGAACGCATCTCATCTGATTTAGGAACTGCGGTAAATATTCAATCAATGGTCTTTGGAAATTTAAGCCAAGATTCTGGTACTGGCGTGGCATTTACCCGCAATCCATCGACCGGTGAAATTGGCAGCTACGGTGATTATCTAGAACGCGCACAAGGCGAAGATGTAGTCGCGGGCATCCGCAACACCATGTCATTAGTTGAATTCGGGGCTATTTTGCCCGATGTCCATTCTGAACTTGAGCGAGTTATGGCGTTACTCGAGAACCACTACAAGGATCTCTGCGACATTGAATTTACCGTTGAAAAAGGCAAACTCTGGATTCTGCAGACCCGCGTAGGTAAGCGCACGGCAGAGGCTGCATTTCGCATAGCTTTGGCCTTAGTTGATGAAGGTCGCATTGATATGGATGAAGCTCTACGTCGCGTTACCGGTGATCAATTAGCTCAGTTAATGTTTCCGCAATTTGATTTAAGTAGCAGCGTTAAGGAAATCGCACGCGGAATTCCAGCATCACCTGGTGCAGCAGTTGGCGAAGTTGTCTTTGATTCGAAGAAAGCATTTGATTTAGCAAAAGATGGCCATAAAGTAATTTTAGTTCGTCGCGAAACTAGCCCAGATGACTTAGTTGGCATGGTTGCCGCAGAAGGAATTCTGACTAGTCGGGGCGGTAAAACTTCGCACGCAGCTGTAGTTGCTCGCGGCATGGGCAAGACGGCAGTATGTGGAACTGAAGCCATCTCAGTTGATGAATCTGGTGGATTCTTTACAGTCGGCAGTCAAAGCGTTTATGCCGGTGAAATTATTTCAATTGACGGTGCAACTGGCGCCGTTTATTTAGGAAGAATTCCAGTAATCGCATCGCCAGTGACTTCATATCTAGAAGGTTTGTTATCTTCAAGTAGCGATGAAGCTTCACCCGTAGTGAAGGCAGTTGATCGCATGCTTAGCTATGCCGACAGTTGTCGTCATTTAGAGGTGCGCACAAATGCTGATACCCCGGAAGATGCAATCAGAGCACGTATTCTCGGCGCCGAAGGTGTTGGTCTTTGTCGCACCGAACACATGTTCCTTGGCCCCCGACGTTCGTATGTAGAACGATTAGTACTTGCCGAAAATGATGAAATTCAGCGCGCAGTGATTGCTGAAATGGAACCACTACAACGAGCAGATTTCGTGGGCATCATGATGGCAATGTCGGGTTTGCCAGTAACCGTGCGATTACTTGATCCACCATTACATGAGTTCTTGCCACCTCTGGCTGAACTCTCGGCCCACATGGCAACACTTGAAGCTATTGGCGAAGAAGTACCTGCACGCGAAGCGGCAATTTTTGCTGCAGTTAAGCGCATGCATGAGGCTAATCCGATGCTGGGTCTGCGTGGCGTGCGCCTGGGAATCTTAATTCCAGAGCTCTACAAAATGCAGGTGCGTGCGCTGGTTTATGCCTATCTCGAAGTTAAGAAATTAGGTCATGATCCAAAGCCCGAGGTAATGATTCCGTTGGTTGCAACGCAACGAGAGTTATTACATTTGCGCGAAACTTTAGAAGCTGAAATAAAGCGAGCTTTTAAGGGCACTGGCGTTGATGTCGAATTTCCAATTGGCACGATGATTGAAACCCCACGAGCAGCAATCACCGCATCTCGTCTTGGAATCTATGCCGACTTCTTTAGTTTTGGAACTAATGACTTAACCCAGCTAACTTGGGCTTTTAGTCGAGATGATGTCGAGTCAACTTTCTTGCCACTCTATCTAGATTTAGAGTTGCTACCGTTTAATCCATTTGAATCACTTGATCAAGATGGTGTTGGTTTACTTGTGAAGACGGCGGCGGATCAAGCACGCAAACTTCGACCCGATTTTAAATTAGGTGTTTGTGGTGAACACGGTGGCGATGGTCGCTCAATTCAATTCTTTAATGAAGTCGGCTTAGATTACGTTTCTTGTTCACCATTTAGAGTTCCAGTTGCCAGACTAGAAGCAGGTAGAGCAATGGTGCTAAAGACGACCAGCTTCGTGGACTCGCTTTAAGAAATCTTTCGTCTTCGCATTCTGCGGACTCTTTAGAACTTGCTCAGCACTGCCACGTTCAAGAATTAGCCCTGATTCTAGGAAACAAACTTCATCTGCCACTTGGGTGGCAAAGCCCATCTCATGCGTTGCTAAAACCATGGTCATGCCATCATGTTTCAAATCGCGCACAATACTTAGGACTTCATTAACTAGAACTGGGTCAAGTGCTGAAGTAATTTCATCGAGCAATAGAACTCGAGGATTTACAGCCAGTGAGCGAATAATTGCCACTCGCTGCTGTTGGCCACCGCTTAAACGATCAGGGTATTGATCGGCTTTATCGGCTAAATCAAAGCGCTTTAGCAGCACCATGGCCTGCTCACGAGCTTGATCGGTCGCAATTCCGTGCACCTTAATTGGTGACAGCGTGATGTTTTCAAGCACGGTTTTATGTGGAAACAAATTAAACGACTGGAAAACCATGCCTAGTTTGCGTCTGACTTCATCAACGCTTATTAGCGGATCAGAGATTTCTTGACCATCTAGAAAGATTTGGCCATCATCGATTGTCTCTAGCAAATTAATGCAGCGCAAAAGCGTTGATTTACCTGAACCAGAAGCACCAATTAGAACTGTAGCGGTGTGTTCTTTAACGGTGAGGGAGAGATCATTTAAAACAAGTTCGTTATCGAAAGATTTACGAACATTAACGAGCTCAAGAACATTGCTCATTAGATCGCTCCTTCAGAATTCTGTTTGGCGCTACTACGGCGAATTACTCGATCGATATATCTAGTTAGTGGAATTGTAATTAACAAGAACAAGATGGCCGAGACCACATACGGGGTGTAGTTAAAGGTGCGGCTCGCATTAATTTGGGCAGCTCGCACCGCATCGGTAACACCCAAGATTGAAACTAAACCAGTATCTTTTAAAAGTGAAACAAAATCATTTAGGAGCGGCGGAATAACTCGCTTTATTGCCTGTGGCAGAACTACAAAGCGCATAGTCTGCCCAGAAGTTAAACCTAGTGATCTAGCGGCAGCTCGCTGACTTGGATGAATCGACATGATGCCCGAGCGAATAACTTCGGCAACGTAGGCAGAATAGGTAAGAACTACTGCCACAGTTCCGAGCACAATTACGTTGCTAGTTAAACCAGCTACTCGCAGAGCGGGGACTCCGAAACCGACTAACAAAATAATCAGCAAGAGTGGAGCACCACGAAAAATATCAACGTAGGCAGTGGCTAAGAATCTAAATGGCGTTAAAGCAGCTGATTTAGTCGTGCGAATTAACGCCAAAGAGAGTGCGATAACTGCAATAAAGAAGCCACCGATAAATGAAAGCTGAATGTTTACGACTAAGCCACGTAACACTGTGGGCAAAACTTCGCGGCCGTAATCAAGATCAAAGAAAGTCTCTTTAACAACCTGCCAACCAGGGGAGGTAATAATTAAGGTATACAAGGCGCCTAGGACTAAAACACTAGATATGCCGGCAATCGTGAATTGCTTACGAGAAAT
>CAJAFH010000051.1 GCA_903939005.1 uncultured Actinomycetes bacterium
CAACCAGATTCACCAACTACGCAAAGAAAAGAGCCACGTGGAATGCTTAGTGAAACATCGCGCAGAATATGCAACGTGTCATCTTCAACTTTGAATTTCACGTTCACGCTCTTTAGATCTAGAATTAGATCTTTACTAGTCGATTGATTCACTTTTTGCTCCCCAAGCGACCAACTAACGCTACTTTCCACTTACTTTTTGCAATTAAAGATTTATGTCTAGGATCTAAAACATCACGTAGTCCATCGCCCACAAAATTCACGCCTAGAACAAAGATAGCGATCGACATTGCAGGGAAAACCCATAACCACCAATACTCATCGACGACCACTGGGTTTTGTGCTGCTATCAGCAAGTTGCCCCAAGTTGGCGTGGTAACGGGCACTCCAAGTCCTAAGAACGAGAGTCCGGCTTCGGCAATAATAAAAATAGCAATATTAATCGTGAATGCAACAACAATTGGGCTCAATGTGTTTGGCAGAATATGCCTAAAGATAATTCGAGGTTTTGAGAAACCAAATGCACGATCTGCTTCAACGAAAGCTTCTTCACGAAGGGAGAAGAATTCGCCTCGAACTAATCGGAAAGTTGTCATCCACCCAGTTAACGCAAAGACAATGATTACGTTATTGATTCCTTGGCCTAAGAGGGAAACGAAAATAAGCACTAAAATCAGCTGTGGGAAGGTCATTACAAGCTCTGAAAGCCTCATAACAACTGAATCTATTTTGCCGCCTAAATAGCCAGCCGTTGCACCCAATATGGTTCCGATTAAATTTGCCAGGAATGAAGCAATCACGCCGACATAAATTGATTGTCTTCCACCTGATAGAACGCGGCTTAACATATCTCGGCCTAATTGATCGGTACCCATCAGGTGATCCAAGCTAGGTCCGAGGCGCCCATTAATCGGATCAATGTATTCTGGTTCTACACCTGCGATTTGAACTGCAAATACTGAGCAAAGAATCATTATAGAAATAATGGTCAAACCAATTACACCTGAAGGATTGTGCAATAGATTTCTTATAAAAATCCTCGCAGTTGATTGCTGATCTTGTTTCTTTTTTTGCATCAGTTACTGCCCCCTAATCTCACTCGAGGGTCCAGTATTGATTTAACAATATCTACCAAAAAGCTCGCGACTAAAATCACCATTGCGATCAGCATGCTTACAACCATAATCACTGGATAGTCAGATGCAGTAACTGCTGCAATGATCGTAGTTCCGATTCCGGGCCATTGAAAAACAGTCTCAACGAGAATTGATCCACCAACAAGTAGTGGAAGTCTAAATGCCAAAAGCACCATTACTGGTCCAAGTGAATTTCTAAAAACATGACTGTAAAGAACGCGCCATTCTGGTACCCCTTTACTGCGCGCAGTTTTTACAAAATCTCGATTTAACGTATCAAGAACAGAATTTCGGGTATACCGAATAAGAACCGCGAGCATTGCAATTGTTAAAGTTGCTACGGGTAAAATGTAATTTGGAAATCGATCCCAAAATGTGATTTGGCCAGGTGCTACCCGGTTTCCGCTAGGAAGCCATGAAACTCGGTATGCAAATACGTTCAGCAGGGCTAGCCCGATAAAGAAATCTGGTATTGCTATTCCAACTACTCCGAGTACGCGAGACAACTTGTCGGCAATTCCACCTTTTTTAGCTCCAGCGAATAAACCCAGAGTTAAGGCCAAAATAGTGGACAAAATTAAGGCAGAGAGCACTAATTCAAGAGTTGCTGGCATACGTAGTGCCAGAATTTCAGAGATCTGTTGGCCGCTTTGTAGGCTATATCCAAAATCACCAGTTGCTACGTTTTTTAACCACGTTAAATACTGCAAAATGATGTGATCATTTAAACCTAGCTCCTCGCGAAGTTGAGCAAGGTTTGCTGAATCGGACGCCATGTCAGGCGGAATCATCGCAAGAATTGGATCAATCGGAGAAAGACGCGATGCGAAAAAAATCAATGCGCTGATCGCAAATGCCATAGGCACCAAAATCGCTATTCGCCGAACTATAAACGAAACCAAGAAACTACCATCCCTAAAAAATTAAAAATCAAATGAAAATAAGTAGCGGTACTGACCAAGGATACTCTCGCACCTAGGTCAGTACCGCCTTTACTTAATTAGTTAGCAGACCAGCTAGCTATGTTGTTTTGGTAAACATAGAGTGGGTTACCCCACTTAGCTGGTGTACCACTGATGTTCTTTGAAATAAACACAACCTGCTTCAACAAATGCATTGGCAGTTTGTACATTTTTTCTTGCTCAAGTTTCTGCAAATCTGTCAAAATCTTGCCAGTTTGACGAAGTGTTGTTGCTTGAAGCAATTGTGAGCTTAGTGCTGCAAATTCAGGTTGAGCACCAATGGACTTTCCAAATGTTGCCATGTTGCTGTACTCACCAAACCACTCGCTG
>CAJAFH010000052.1 GCA_903939005.1 uncultured Actinomycetes bacterium
GGACAACGGCCAACTGCCATCGATCAAATGTTTATTCCACTTGAGTCATACGGCGTAAAGACGGTATCCATGGAGATGTTCAAGCCCGAACGCTCTGATGCAGTTGCTTATCGCGGCCCGCTATTACATAAAGTTCTCGAGCAACTCTTATCCGATGCCTATTGGGGCGATCTTGATCTACTCCTTTTGGATTTACCACCTGGAACCGGCGACTTGGCGATTTCACTTGGACAATTAATTCCATCCTCAGAAATCTTGGTTGTTACTACACCGCAAATTGCAGCTGCCGAAGTAGCAGAACGTGCTGGTCGGATAGCTCACCAAATGAAGCAGCAAGTAATTGGCGTAATCGAAAATATGTCAGCATTTCCGTGCCCAACTTGTAGTGAAACCATTTCACTATTTGGCGAAGGTGGCGGCGCTGAAACTGCTAAACGGTTATCGCTATTAGTTGGTAGTGATGTACCAATTTTGGGTCAAATTCCATTTAGCCCAGCGCTACGCGAAGGTGGCGATACCGGAATTCCGGTTGTTGTCTCTAACCCCGAAAGCTCTGCGGCAAAAGTATTTGATGAAATTATTGCGCGAATTATCGTGCGCCCGAAATCTTTAGTCGGCGTTCGGCTTGGGCTTAGTACTTAACTTCTTTTCAAGTTCAGCCACTAAATCAGATAACTCACTACGCATAAAGTCACGAGTAGCAACATCGCCTAGAGCACTGCGCAAGCTAGCAAGTTCGCGAGTTAGATATTCAGTATCTGCAATGCTGCGCTCGTTCTGAGCGCGATCTTCGTTACTTTGAATTCGATCACGATCTGCTTGACGATTCTGTGCTAACAAAATTAGTGGCGCAGCATACGATGCTTGTAGAGAGAGAATTAAAGTCAAGAAAATAAATGGGTAATCATCCCAACGTAGATTTGTTGGTGCAACGGTGTTCCAAATAACCCAAGTTGCTACAAATACAGTCATGTAAACCAAGAAGCGCGCGGTTCCGAGGAAGCGTGCAAAACTTTCAGATAAGCGACCAAAAGTTTCTGGATCATAATTTGGACGAAGGGTGCGGCCCTTAATACGTGGGGTATCTAAACCATTGTGACGCGCCATGGTTAGCCCTCCAATTCAGTATTTACTTTAATCGAACTTCGCGAAAGATCACGATGATCATGACGCCAGTTCTCGGGCAATAGGTGATCGAGCACGTCATCTACGGTGACAGCACCTAACAAACGGTCATTAGCATCAATAACTGGTAGTGAAAGCAAGTTATAACTAGCTAAGTATGACGAAACTTCATTCAAACTCGCATCTGGATTAAGTCCTTGCGTATTGGTATCTACGATTGAGCCTACAAGAGTTGCTGGCGGTTCGCGCAATAAGCGTTGGTAATGAACGATTCCCATGAAGCGACCTGTAGGAGTTTCTAGCGGTTGGCGACAGACGAAAATTTGTGATGCTAGCGCTGGAGAAATTTCACTTTTACGAACTGCGGCAAGAGCTTCAGCAACTGTGGAATCAGCTGACATGACCAACGGCTCAGTTGTCATCATGCCGCCGGCTGAATAATCTTCATAGTTCATTAACCGCAGCACATCTTCAGCATCTTCGGGTTCCATTAATTCAATTAACGCATCGGCGCGTTCTTGACCCATTTCGCGAAGCAAGTCAGCTGCATCATCAGGGTCCATCTCGCCAAGTACATCAGCTGCGCGCTCGCCTTCGAGTTCAGTTAGCAGCGCAACTCGGTGAATTTCATCCATTTCTTCAAGCACATCTGCCAGTCGCTCATCATCTAGCCCGCGGGCAACTTCGACGCGACGTTTTGGTGGTAAATCTTGTAGCACGGTTGCTAAGTCGGCTGGGCGAAGAGTGCTTAATGTGTAAAGTAAATTAGTTACGCCTTGATTTGGTTCGACGCTGGCAAAGCCAGTTACTTCTTCCCAGGCCACAGTCGATGTTGGACCTTTGCGACGCAATCCACGCGACTTGCGCATGATGTGAACTTTATTGATTAACCAGTCTCCATTGCGATTCTGTTCCATCGCCATATCTTCAACAATTACGCTCTCATCAGATTCAACTAAAGTGATTGAACGATCGAGCATGTCACCTAAAACTAAAACTTCGCCAGTGCGAACTTCGAAGCGACGCATATTTACTAAGCCAGTGATAATTACTGTGCCACTTTCAATCGAAGTAACTCGAGTAATTGGGACAAAAACTCGGCGACGCATTGGCACTTCAACAACTAAACCAAGGATTCGGGGTTGCGCGTTATTTGTGCGAAGGGTCGCCACAGCATCTCGCACCTTGCCGACTGGATCTCCGTTAGGGTCAAATACTGCAGTTCCGGCTAGTCGGGCGAGGAAGATTCGATTTAATGTGTTCCCGCTCATGGGCTAAGGGTAACTGCTTTATCACGGGCCATGCGCGCTACCTTTAGCCAATGAGTCGAGATAGCGTCACAACAATGCCCGCCCGTGGCGATCAGATTCGCATGGGGATAGGCATACTTGGCATCGGCACATCAGGGCCATTGATCGCAATGAGTGCGATGCCAATCTGGGTGTTGATTTTCTGGCGGAA
>CAJAFH010000053.1 GCA_903939005.1 uncultured Actinomycetes bacterium
GAAGGCTGCGTCTGAGATATTCATGATCGAATTGTCGGTTGCTTCGACAATTTTGCGATCTGCGGTGATGTGCGGCAAGTAATTGGTTACAAAGAACTTAGCTGAGGCGATCTTGCCATTATAGAACTCAAGATCTTTACCCGCATTTGGAATCTTTTCTAATGCGATATCAGCCTGACGCAATAGTAGCCAAGCAGTAATGATGTCCCCGACAGCCATTAAACAGCGCGAAGTATTTAAACCAACGGTGTAAATCTTCTCGGGATCTGTTTGTGATTCCATTGCGTGAGCAACCAAAGTTGCGATGATCCCATTTAAATCACCAAGTGCCTTTAGAAGCATTTCTTTCTCAGCAGTATGTGCGCCACCAGTTTCGGCAAATGTTCTAATTTCTTTGCCAAGTAAGCCAATTGCCCGGCCACCATCTTTAACAATTTTGCGGAAGAAGAAGTCAAGACCCTGAATTGCAGTTGTGCCTTCATACAAAGTATCGATCTTGGCATCGCGCACATATTGCTCAAGTGGCCAATCACGAGTAAATCCTGCGCCACCAAATGTTTGTAGCGATTCTGTTCCAAGCAGGGTCCATGATTTTTCAGAACCGTAACCCTTAACAATCGGAAGCAATAAATCATTAAGTGCTTCCATGTCTTTGATGCGATCAGAATCGCCAGCCTTGATGGCAAGCTCAATCTCATCTTGAATAGATGCGGTGTAAAGCACTAACGCACGCATACCTTCGCTGTATGACTTCTGCACCATTAGCGAACGGCGTACATCTGGGTGTCGAATAATTTCTACACGTGGGCTGGCTTTATCGTTCATAACTTTCATATCGCCGCCCTGAATACGTTGCTTTGCATAGAGCAAAGCTTGTTGGTATCCAGCGGAAAGCGTTGCGATTGCTTTGGTTCCAACCATCATGCGCGCAAATTCAATAACCTTAAACATCTGTGCAATACCTTCATGCACTTCACCTAATAAGTAACCAACAGCAGGCTCTTTTTCGCCTAAGTTAACTTCACAGGTAGCTGAAACATTAAGTCCCATTTTATCTTCTAGCGCTGTTACATAAACTCCGTTGCGCTTACCAAGTTCGCCAGTTTCTAAATCAAACATAAACTTTGGAATTAAGAATAAGGAAAGTCCCTTTGTTCCTGGCCCGCCACCTTCACGGCGAGCAAGCACGAAGTGCATAACGTTGTCATAGAAATCAGCATCACCTGATGTGATGTAACGTTTTGTGCCAGTGATGTGCCATGTTCCATCAGGTTGTTGAACAGCTTTACTGCGACCAGCTCCAACATCAGAACCGGCATCTGGTTCTGTGAGTTGCATGGTTGCACCCCAGTGCTTCTCAACCATGAACTGTGCCATTTTCTTCTGTGGCTCTGTTCCTAAAACGTAAGCAACCTGAGCGAATGCGTAACCCGATGCATAGATGTGGATAGCTGGGTTTGATCCCAAAACCATTTCAGCCATCGCCCAACGCACTGAAGGTGGAACTTTCATGCCACCTAGTTCCACTGGTGCATCAAGACGCCACCATTCACCATCAACATATGCCTTATATGATTTTTTAAAACTTTCCGGCAACGTTACATTTCCGGTCTCTTTGTTAAGAATTGCACCAACGCGATCGCCTTCAACAAAAGAGGCAGCAAGATCGTTTTCACATAGACGCTTCATCTCTTCCAGCATTCCGATGGCGGTGTCACGATCGACATCACCATATGGGGCAGTGCCCATAACTTTTTCGCGACCAAGTAGGTCAAAGAGGCAGAATTCAATATCGCGCAGGTTGGCTATGTAATGGCTCATGGGCAAATAATGCTACCCATCAGTAACTTAGGCAAGTGCTAGCGCAGATAGGCGTGTTTGCTGGGGTAGGCTCACACTCGTGCTACTAAGTGATCGCGATATTCGAACTGAAATTACCGCTGGCCGCGTTGCTGTTGAACCTTTTGCCGAGTCGATGGTTCAGCCTTCCAGCGTTGATGTTCGATTAGATCGTTTTTTCCGAGTCTTTGAAAATCACAAGTATTCGGTAATTGATCCATCGATCGAGCAATCAGAGCTAACCCGCGAAGTCGTCGTTGAACCAAA
>CAJAFH010000054.1 GCA_903939005.1 uncultured Actinomycetes bacterium
CAACGATCAGCCCGAATTATTACTGCAGCTGCAGTGCTGCTAGCAGTGGTATTCGCAGCCTTCGTTACTAGCGGCGTGACCTCGATAAAGATGATGGGCTTTGGTGTTGCATTTGCAGTGGTTCTCGATGCCACTTTGATTCGCGCCTTACTCGTGCCAGCTTTGATGCGTTTATTGGGCGAACGTAACTGGTGGGCGCCTAAAGCAATGCAGCGATTTACGCTTAAGCACTAATTAGCCTTACCCTTTAGCCATGGATTTAATTGCTTCCCTGCAATGCGCTGACCAACCAGGCATCGTTCATGCGATGACTTCGGCGGTTTTAGCCTGTGACGGAAACATTATCGAGAATCAACAATTTACTGATCCGGCTACCAATACTTTTGTAATGCGCACCCGCTTTGAAACTTCACAAGGTCAACCAGCTGCTGAAAAATCACTAAGCGAAGGCTTAGCTAAATACAACCCAGCTCTTCATATTCGCCCAACTTCACAACGCCCGCGTGCTCTCGTGATGGTTACCAAAGAGAGTCACTGCTTACGTGACTTGCTCTATTTGAATGAACTAGGCGAACTTAAAGTTGAAATTCCACTTGTTATTTCTAACCACGAGGATTTGCGCCAACTGGTTGAATCTCATGGCGTTAAATTCATGTATTTGCCTGGCGATAAAGCAACCCAAGAAGCTGAAATCACCAAGCAGATTCAAGAACTTAAAATTGATTTTGTAGTTCTAGCTCGTTACATGCAAATTCTTTCGGCAGATTTCTGTAACAAGTTACCTGGAAAAATTATCAACATTCATCACTCATTCTTGCCAGGCTTTAAAGGTGCCAAGCCTTACCACCAGGCACATGAGCGTGGCGTAAAAATAATTGGCGCAAGCGCTCACTTTGTTACTAGTGATTTAGATGAAGGCCCAATCATTGAACAAGATGTCGCGCACGTGACTCACATTGCAACCCCTGAAGAGTTAATCGCTATTGGTCGCGATATTGAACGTCGAGTTCTAGCAAAAGCAGTAAAGCTTTACTCCGAAGATAAGATCTTCGTAGTTGGCAAGCGCACTGTCGTATTTGCTTAAGAACTGGTGTCCCCGGCGGGAGTTGAACCTGCGACCTACCGCTTAGGAGGCGGTTGCTCTATCCACTGAGCTACGGGGACTTGCCTAATTAATAGGTGAAATCTACCTTCCCGCTAGGTTTGTAAATACTGGGTTGGCAGATCACGCTCATGCGGAGTAGCCTCGGCCTTCTACCGAGATGGAGTTTTTTCCTCATGAGAGGCCAACAATGAAAGCGCTAGTAATAGGCGCTGGTGGCGTCGGTAGAGCAATTGCCAATATCGCATCCCGCAGAAGTTTTATCTCTTCTATGGTTATTGCCGATCGCAATTTTGCTCGAGCCGAAGAAGCAGTCGCCCGCGTTAAAGATGCCCGTTTTTCAGCCGCTGAAGTTAATGCCGCTGAACTAGAAGATATCCGTGCGTTAATTCGCAAGGCAAAGCCCGATGTCGTGATCAATGCTGTTGATCCACGTTTCGTAATGCCTATTTTCTTAGCCTGCGAAATTGAAAATACAAATTACATTGACATGGCGATGTCTTTATCGCGCCCACATCCACATTACCCAAACACTGAAACTGGTGTGAAGTTAGGTGACGAGCAATTCGCACGTGACTGGAACTGGGGCGAGCGCGGAATTTATGCACTCGTTGGCATGGGTATCGAACCTGGCATGAGCGATGTTTTTGCCAAGTACGCATCTGATTATTTATTTAGTCGCCTAGATTCCGTAACTGTCTTTGATGGTTCGAATTTAACAGTTGAAGGTTTTGACTTCGCGCCATCGTTTTCTATCTGGACAACCATTGAAGAATGTTTGAATCCGCCACTAATGTGGGAAGACGGTCGCGGTTGGTTTACAACCGAACCATTTAGTGATTTAGAAGTTTTCGATTTCCCAGAAGGTATTGGGCCAGTTGAATGCGTAAACGTTGAACACGAAGAAGTTGTGTTAATCCCCCAGAAAGTTGATGCTAAGAAAGTTGCCTTTAAGTACGGCTTGGGTGCGCAGTTCATTACAACGTTAAAAACTATTCACATGTTGGGAATGGATCGCAAAGACACCGTCGATGTTCAGGGTGTTGCGGTTTCACCACGTGATCTCCTGGCAGCTGCTTTGCCAGATCCGGCAACACTTGGTTCGCGCATGAAAGGTAAAACTTGTGCCGGAACTTTGGTTAAAGGTTTAGATAAAGAAGGTAAGCCGCGCGCTGTATATATGTATAACGTGGTTGATAACGCATGGTCTATGGCTAATTACGGCGATCAAGCAGTTGTTTGGCAGACCGCGATTAACCCG
>CAJAFH010000055.1 GCA_903939005.1 uncultured Actinomycetes bacterium
TGTTGGAATGCATAAGCCCACCCGCCCGAACTTAGTTGCTGTCGGAACTATCGTTTGGCTATCAAGTGAGTTGATGTTTTTCGCTGCTCTCTTCGCGATGTACTTCACCACTCGCGCGGTTCAAGGCCCATCAGTCTGGCTTACCTCAACCGAACTCCTAAACATTCCATTTGCAGCCCTTAACACCACTGTTCTAGTTCTGTCATCAGTGACTTGTCAGTTCGGTGTTTTCGCAGCTGAGCGATTCCAAGAGCGTAAAACTGGTTCACTATGGCAAATAAATAAGTGGGGAATGCGGGAATGGTTCGCACTCACCTTCTTAATGGGTGCATTCTTTATTGGTGGTCAGGTTTACGAATACGCAGCGCTGGTTGAAGAAGGCTTAAGTATTTCATCGGTGGCTTACGGTTCAGTTTTCTACATTGCAACTGGTTTCCACGGTTTGCACGTAACCGGCGGATTGATTGCATTCTTGATCGTGATGATCCGCGTGGCTAAGTCTCGCCGCTTTAATCACAATCAGGCAACCACAGCAATCGTGGTTTCTTATTATTGGCACTTCGTCGACGTCGTCTGGATCGCTCTATTCTCTGCGATCTACCTAATTAAGTAGAAAAGAAATATGAAAAAGATATCTAAGCTTCGTCGCAGTGCATTCGCTTCACCACTTCTTTTAGTTCTTGCGCTTTTTGCAATTGGTACGACTTTTTCAGTAGCGAGCGCCACAACGAAAAGTGAACTTTCAGTCGAGCAACGTTCAGCTCAGATAGCTGAAGGTAAGAACATATTTCTAAAGGGTTGCTCGTCATGTCATGGCTTGAACCTCGAAGGATCTGCAATTGCACCATCCCTAATAGGTGTTGGAGCTGCCTCCGTTGATTTCCAAGTCGGAACTGGTCGCATGCCGGTAGCTGACTTAAGCCAACAGATTGCGCGTAAAGAGCCGGTTTATAACGAAGAGCAAACTGCTGCCCTTGCCGCATACGTTGCTTCGACGTCTATTGGTCCAGAAATTCCCAATGAATCAATGCTTAATTATGAGCGCGATGGAAATACGGCAGAGGGTGGAACTTTATTCCGCACTAACTGCGCCATGTGCCACAACTTCGCTGGCCAGGGCGGCGCTTTAACTCAAGGAAAGTATGCGCCGACCTTGATGGGCGTGGAACCTAAATATATTTACGAAGCAATGATTACTGGTCCGCAGGCAATGCCAGTTTTCGCGGATAAAACAATTACTCCGGCAGAGAAACTTTCTATCATCAAATGGATCAAAGCTGCAGAGAATGAACCACAGTTAGGCGGTGCCGCGTTAGGTCGCGTTGGCCCAGTGACTGAAGGTTTGTTGGTGTGGACACTAGGACTCGGACTGCTGATCGGTGTGGCAGTTTGGTTAGCGACGAAGGCGAGATAAGTAAATGTCCAACGAAATCGAAGCAATCAAAGATCCCGGATTACCGGCGCACGTTCACCGCAAAGCTGATACTGATCCAGTTGCTGAAAAGCGCGCAGAGCGACAAGTAGCAATCCTCTTCCTGATCTCTGCCCTCGGTACTTTGCTATTCATCTTTGCTTATTACTTTATCCCAGAGGATGTCTTTGTATTTTTCCCAGTTCTAGGCAACACCAACGCTCATCAACTCGTATTGGGCCTTGGACTTGCGATTGCACTTTTCTTCATTGGTGCTGCTGCAATTCATTGGGCTAAGACGTTGATGCCCGATGAAGAAGTTATCGCAATGCGTCACACCATGCGCTCTGATGATGAAGATCGCGATGCACTAGTAGCAACTGTGAAAGAACGTGCAGGTGCCGCTGGTCTCGGCCGTCGCTCACTAATCAAACGTTCAATGGGTCTCTCACTTGGCTTGATCGGTCTCTCACCACTAGTTTTACTGCGCGATTTAGGTCCACTGCCCGGCGATGATTTAACAAAGACCAGTTGGAATGCCGGCACCAGATTAGTTACCGATCCAGGTGATCGCCCAATTCGCCCCGAAGATCTAGAAGTTGGCGCAGTAGCGCAAGTACTTCCGGAACATGTCGGCGAAGAGCGTCGTCATCTCAGTGATATTGCGAAGGATGCGGTTCTCTTGATTCGCATTCGTCCCGAAGAGTTTCAATTAAGTCCGGAACGTTTATCTTGGACTTACGACGGCATCATTGCATTCAGCAAGATTTGCTCGCATATGGGTTGCGCTGTTGCGCTCTACGAGCAGACTACAAAACATTTACTCTGCCCATGTCATCAATCAACTTTCGATGTACCTCGCGCGGCTAAAGTTATTTTCGGACCAGCCGCTCGCCCACTTCCCCAGCTAGCAATTACTGTTGACTCTGAAGGTTATTTGATTGCACAAAAGCCATTCTCCGAACCAGTCGGACCTAGTTTCTGGGAGCGCTCCTCATGACCGCACGTGAAAGAGTTACCGGTACGGTAGCCAACTATGTAGATGAGCGCACTGGCGCTGCCAAGTGGATGAAGAAGAACTTAACCAAAGTCTTTCCTGATCACTGGTCGTTCTTACTGGGTGAAATTGTGCTCTACTCATTTATCATCTTGTTGCTTTCCGGAACATTCTTAACCTTCTGGTTTGATCCGTCCCAGCGTGAAGTTTTGTACGATGGTAGCTACGAACCACTTCAAGGTTTACATATGTCAGCTGCTTACGCATCAACTTTGCATATCTCTTTCGAAATTCGTGGTGGACTCTTAATGCGTCAAATTCACCACTGGGCCGCTCTGATTTTCATGGCTGGCATGGTTGTGCACTTGATGCGCGTTTATTTCACCGGTGCGTTCCGCAAGCCACGTGAGTTCAACTGGATCATCGGTGTTGGTCTATTAACCCTGGGCATCGTTGAGGGTTTCCTCGGTTACTCATTGCCGGATGATTTACTTTCCGGAACTGGTATTCGTATCGCCGAAGCAATTATTCAAGCACTGCCCGTTGTGGGTTCTTATCTGGCTTTCTTCGCCTTTGACGGAGCGTTTCCTGGTGAAGCTTTCATTCCACGAATATTTACAGTTCACGTATTGCTGCTGCCCGGAATATTTCTCGCCCTCATAACGGTGCACTTAATGCTGGTTTGGTACCAGAAGCACACTCAGTGGCCTGGCCCTGGTAGAACAGAGAAGAATGTAGTTGGTTATCCATTGATGCCGGCATACATGGCTAAAGCTGGCGGTTTCTTCTTCATTGTCTTTGGTGTTACTGCGTTCTTAGGAGCGGTGGCTTCGATTAACCCAGTCTGGCTTTACGGACCATATAACCCGGGCCAGATTTCTGCTGGTTCGCAACCCGATTGGTATATGGGTTGGCTCGATGGTCTAGTTCGAATGGCACCACCACTTGAGTCGTACATTTTTGGTTACACAATTCCTTGGAACATTTTGATTCCGGGGCTAATTGTTCCCGGGATTCTCTTCACTGGAATGGCGCTGTATCCATTTATTGAGAGTTGGATAACTGGCGATAAGCGCGAGCATCACCTACTTGATCGTCCGCGCAACGTGCCTAACCGCACCGCTCTAGGCGTAATGTCATTAACCTTTATGTTAGTTGCGTTAATCAATGGTGGAAATGACATCATCGCTACCACCTTTAGTTTAGGTATCAACCAAGTTATGTGGTTTAGCCGGATCGGCATAATTGTTCTACCACCAATAGCATTTGTTATAACAAAGCGAATCTGTTTGTCACTACAACGTGCCGATCGCGAACTAGTGCTGCATGGTCGCGAAACTGGTCGTCTGCTTATGCTGCCACATGGTGAGTTTGTCGAAGTTCACGAGCCAATTTCACCAGAACTAGCTTGGAAGTTAACCGCACATGAACAAGCTCCCGCGCTGGAACTTCAAGATGTAGATGCTCGTGGTGTGCGCCGCGCAGGTGGCTTAAAGAACAAGTTACGTAAGCGCATTAGTCAGGCAAATGCTGAAAGTATTGCTAAGCCAACAGCGAATGATCTCAAGGAAATTGAGCATCATTAATTAGTTCATAGTTTGAAGAAACCCTCGTTGCTATTGTGCTGCGGGGGCTTCTTTTTGCTTACTAACAACTAGCCAGACGCCAACCACGGTAATCAAAGTACCTAGTAATGAAACTGGTGAGATGTGCTCATCAAAGAAGAAATAGGCCTCGATCGCGGTAACTGCTGGCACCAAGTAATAGAGCGAGGAAACACTTGCTGCGCTGCCATGGCTTAGCAGGAAAAAGAGCAACAGAATTGCACCAAAAGATAAGGCCAGAACTAACCAAGTCAGCGCCCCAATGAACTTCGCAGTCCACTGAATCTCTGGTTTCTCAAAGATCAGCGCCAGCGTCAGCAAAACAACTGCAGTTGCGGCATATTGAATCGAAGTGCCGCTAAGAGTTGGAATCGCTCCCCCGTACTTCTTCTGCAGAATAGTGCCACTAGTTCCGCCCAATAATCCGACTACGCAAGCAGCAATCGAAACGAGTGAAATTGCATTTGCACCACTCATGTTGATGCGCGGAATCACGACAACAAATAGCCCCAACAATCCAAGTATCAATCCAGAAACAGCTCGTGCCTTAAGTGGCTCGCCTAGATACCTGGCTGCAAAGAGACTCACCAATACTGGTTGCAAGCTGACGATCAACGCTGTTACCCCTGCTGGTAACCCACGGCTTACGGCAAAGAAGCAGCCACCTAAGTAGGCGCCATGAAGTGTTAAGCCAATCATTGTTGACGGCCAGATAATTGCTCGAGTAATTGGCTGGCTCTTGCGTAGGAATGCAATCGCAAGTAAGAGCAGTAGCGCGGCAATTGCCATGCGAATAGCGACAAAGTAAAACGGCGGCGCGTAAGGAATTCCGTATTTAACGCCTATAAATCCGGTACTCCAGAGAATTACGAAAAGGCTAGGTGCAAATTTCTTTAGCACGACTGCTCTAGTTAGTGATGAGCTGTGTCGTTGCTTGGCTTTTCGTACTCGGTTACAAACCCGATAATGCTGATTACAAGTGCGCCAACACCTAGAAGCGTTAGCCACCAGCCGATAATCAAGCCAAGACCAACTACAAACATGCTTGCGGCTAGCGGCAATGGCCACCAAGAATGCGGGCTATAGAAACCTAGTTCGCCAGCTGAATCTGCGATCTCGCCTTCGAGATTATCTTCTGGAAGCGTTGTTCCAATACGACGATCGGTAAACCAAACATAATAACCAACCATGGCAGCGAGCAGAGAACTAAGTAGCAGACACGAAATACCTAGTGGTTCGCCGCCAACAAAGTAATAAACA
>CAJAFH010000056.1 GCA_903939005.1 uncultured Actinomycetes bacterium
GACTTAATAATTTCTGATATGCCGCGCGTGCAATTTCATATTGACCGGATTCAAGAGCGGCAAGCGCTTCATCTTCTTCAGGTTCGATTGTTTCTACTGGCGCAGTACCAATACCTTGCTCGGCCGCTAGCGTTAAAACTTTATCAATTACCATTTTGATTTGGGCTTCTGGATAACTCTGATCAAATAGTGGAACTGGTTGTTCGTTAATGAGAGCAACCGCGTAAGGAACATTTTTTGTTTGCAGCGCTTGAGCCACTTGTGGCTGGGTATCAGCATTGATGCTGCCTAGTGCCCATGCACCATTAGAAACTTTTTCTAATTTACTCAGTGTTTCAAGAGTCGTCATAGATTCTGGGCTGCGCGGTGACCAGACCAGCAAAATTACCGGCTTGGTGTGCGACAGCTCTACGGCATTAGCTGCGAAATTTTCAGTCGTGATTTCGTAAGTTGAAGCAATCGCATTGGTGGCTTGGGCTGGTTTAGTAAGCGAACTCAAATCAACGGCTCGACCAAAATTCGGTGGCAAACTCATTGCTTAATCATTCCACTAACTCGATACCTGAATCGCGACGGTAGGGCAGAACCTCAGAAATATAGGTTTTACAGGCTAAATCTAAGCCCACATCATGGCCAGCGGCTTCGCTTAAGTACCAACGATGCTCAAGGACTTCATGAAATAACTGAGCTGGCTCAACTCGACCAAGATGCTCAGCCGGAACAGAGTTAACAATGGGATTGAAAATTTCAGTTAACCATTTAAAGGCCACTTCATTGATGTTTGTTGAGAGATTGCTTTCGCGAGCTCGGTAGCGGTCAAAGGATGCCAAGATTCGTTTTGCTTGTAACTCTTCGGTTTCTAGCCCCATTAATTCGCGTAATCGATTGGTGTGATAACCGGCCGCAACTAACTTAGGCTGGAACTTCAAAACTTTGTTATCGCCATCGATAGCAATCGAGACTTCTTCAACTGCAAAACCTAAATCGTGTAGTTGACGCATTGCGCGTTCAACGGCACGACGATCAGTTGGGTCGAGTGATTGTGGATCACGTAGCGCGGCCCACAGTCGTCGATATCTTTTCATCACAGTGTCACTTGCGCGAACTGGATCCATGCCTGGATAAAGAACACCAGATAAAGCTAAGTCCTCTAGTTCGGCAGCCACATTAAAGTGAGCGATATCTAAATCATGTTCGCGCTGGCCATCGCTGAGCGTTTTTTGAAACTCGCCAGTTTCGGCATCAACTAAGTAGGCCGCGAAACCTTCAGCATCGCGACGGAACAAAGTATTTGAAAGTGAACAATCGCCCCACCAGAATCCAAGTAGATGCAATCGAACTAACAAAAGTGCCAAAGCATTAGCCATATTTAAAATGTCGTGAGGAGAAAGGGCGCCAGAGAGTACAACTCGATAAGGCAGCGAATATGGCAAGAAGCGAGTAGCTAAAACACATGGCAACTCTTCGCCATTTATATCTTTGCGGCCTTCTACTACGGCAATTGGATCAACGCTGGGTGCTTGTAATCTACGAAGTTCACGCAAGGCGGCATATTCACGATTAGCGAACTCAGAAACTGTCTCTTTCACCGCATAGATTTCAGAGTCAGCTTCGTCAGTTACTCGGATCAGACGAACCACGTGACGCGAGATACCGCGTTTTTCAGCGAGAGCCGGATCCTCTGGCCATTGTTCTAGCGGCTGATTCCAAGGCAGACCCGAGATGGCAGCGATCTCTTCGCCAAAGCCAGTGATTCGTAGGGTCATGGGCTCATCTTAGGCAATTACACTTGAACACATGACGATAAGTAAGCGAATTAAAAAAGTTGTTACGGGTGAACCCCAGGTTATTAACACTGATATGGGTGCTTTAGGTGACCCAATTAACAAATCACACCCATTTTATTTTGGTTTCATTGCAACGATCGGCGCACTTGCTGCATTTGTATTGATGCGAGCACTTGCCAGTGCATCGCAGATATTCGTCTTGATTTTAATCGCGCTCTTCTTAGCAACTGGGCTAAACCCAGCCGTTGAAGCACTTCGCCGCAGGGGCTTGTCACGCACTAGCGCTGTTACTGCAATATTTATTTCGGTAATTTTGTTTGTAATTTTCTTTGCTTTAATTGTGGTGCCGCCAGTTGTTTCGCAAGGTTCTAACTTAATTAGTCAAGCGCCATCTTTGATTCAAGATTTGAAATCTAATTCTTTATTTATGCGACTCAATGACCAGTACGGAATAATTGATACTTTGCAACGCGAAGTTGCCTCACGAACTTCCGATGGAAAACTTCTGCTGACAACTTTTGGTGGCGTAGTTGGTGTTGGCAAATCAGTTTTATCTGGAACTTTTGCCGCTCTTACTATTTTGATTCTAACTCTCTATTTCTTAACTTCCTTGCCGCAAATGGTCCAGCTGGGTTTACGTCTGGCCCCAGCATCTCGTCGACCACGAGTTGGCGCACTAACCGAGGCAATAATTTCAAGAGTTGGTTCATTCGTTAGCAGCCAAGTAATGATCGCTGTTATGGCCGGTATTTTCACATTCTTACTCTCACTTGGCCTCGGAATTCCTTCCCCGATCGCACTTGGAATGACAGTGTTGGTCTGCGGATTGATCCCTCTTATCGGCCACTTTATCGGCTGCACCGTGGTCACATTGGTTGCGCTAACTCAATCAGTAACTATCGGGCTTGTAGCGTTCTTGGCTTATGTTCTCTATGTACAGATTGAAAACTATCTAATAACACCGCGCATAATGAAGAAGACTCTTTCCATACCTGGCGCAGTGACAATCATTTCAGCCCTAATTGGTTCTTCACTATTGGGCTTAGTTGGCGGCCTATTAGCCGTGCCAGTTGCTGCGGCGATTATCTTGATCTTGGATGAAGTAGTTTTCCCAAGAACTGATAACGCCTAAACAGTAAGGCCTAGAACAACTAAATTTCAGTTGCTAGCGGCAATCTATTTGGTGCAATGATCTGAGTAATTTCAGTAAGTACCCGATTAACCGAAGGCTCTCCCACCCATAAGTGCTTTGCGCCTTCAACTGCAATCATCTGGTGGTTCTTAATGATTGCAAAACGTTGTGCTGCTTCTGGCGGCCGCAAATAATCATCTAGCTCAGGAACAATTGTGAAAACCGGACGACCATCGTTATTCCAATATTGCAAATCGCTCGGCTCTGATGTGCGAAGTGGCGGACTCAATAGAATTAAACCTTTATGTCGTGGGTCTTTGGCATGACGCAACGCTAAATCAGTTCCGAATGACCAGCCAACTACCCAGAGATTTTCAAGTTTTAAAGTATCTAGGCAATAAGTGAGAGCTGCCTCAACATCGAATTTTTCTGCACCACCATTATCGAAAGTCCCAGTACTGGTGCCATCAGCACTTGTTGTTCCGCGGGTATTAAAACGCACAACAGTAATGCCTGCCATATCGGGCAAACGATTAGCTGCCTTCTTATAAATATGACTATCCATCATGCCGCCCGCAGTTGGCAGCGGGTGTAGACAGAGAATTGCGCCAGTGGAATTAGCGATTGGGCTAGCAACTTCACCCACCAACGTCTCGCCATCGGCTGTTGTCAAGGTGAAAAGTGAGCGATTAGCCGGCAATACCGTGCTGGGGCGAATTGGTTCGGCCATTAGGCAAGTGTATCTTTGCCGCTATGGCCACATCACGTAAAAAGACCTTTGATTCAATCAATCCGGTATCCGGTGAAGTTTTAGCTACCTTTCCAGTAGATAGCAAAGACATCGTTTCACTAGTTGTTGAAACCGCCCATGAAGCGCTTTATCAATGGCAGCACCTAGGTTTTAAAGGTCGCAAGAAGGTATTGCTCGATTGGAGCAAATACTTAATCAGCCACGTTGATGAGATCGCCGAATTAATCTCTGATGAAACCGGAAAGCCAATTAGCGATGCCAAGTTAGAGGCAGCGCTTGCGATTGATCACGTTGGTTGGGCGGCGCGTAACGCTGAATATGTGATGAGTCCAGAACATCGCTCACCTGGAGCGATCATGGCAAATATGTCAGCACGCGTTGAGCACTCACCAGTTGGCGTCGTCGGTGTTATCGGCCCCTGGAACTATCCGATGTTCACTCCACTTGGTTCAATCACCTACGCACTTGCAGCCGGTAACGCAGTTGTTTTCAAACCAAGTGAATTAACCCCGGCAGTTGGTGTTTGGCTAGCAGATTCATTTGCCCAAGTTGCGCCAAGTGAAGATATTTTCCAAGTTATTACTGGCTTTGGTGACACTGGTAAATATCTATGTGAAAGCGAAATCAATAAGCTAGCTTTCACTGGTTCAACCAAGACTGCCAAGTTAGTCGCTGCAACGTGTGCGGCAAATATGATTCCGGTAATTCTGGAATGTGGTGGCAAAGACCCAGTAATTATTGCCGAAGATGCCAACATCAAGGCAGCCGTTGAAAATTCTTTATGGTCTGCCATGTCTAATGCTGGCCAAACTTGTATTGGCGCTGAACGTATTTATGTAGATGAAAAGATTGCAGATCGCTTCATTGAGCTCTTCGTTGCAGAAGCTGAAAAGATCACCGCAGGTGCGCCAGGGGCTGGTAATTACGGTCCCGCAACAATGCCAGAACAACTAGATGTGATTGCGTCTCATATTGCCGATGCGTTAAAGCGGGGCGGTAAAGCACTATTGGGTGGTAAAAAATCAGTACAGCCACCATATGTGCAGCCCGTTGTTTTAGTAGATGTGCCAGAAGATGCTATTGCGATGACCGAAGAAACCTTTGGGCCAGTAATTATCATCAATCGTTTTCACTCTATTGATCATGCAATTCGTTTAGCTAATGCAAGTAAATATGGCTTAGGCGCATCGGTTTGGTCCAAGCGCCAAGGCAAAAAGATTGCTTCTCAACTTCATTGTGGAATGGTTGCGATTAACTCAACTATTTCATTCGCAGCAATTCCATCAGTGCCATTTGGCGGCGTGAAAGATAGTGGCTCTGGTCGCATTCATGGCCCCGAAGGAATTCTAGAGTTTACTTATCCGCGCACAGTAGTTCGCGCGCGATTCCAATTGCCTTTGGCATTTACTAGCTTTAAGCGTTCTTATTTCAGCGATAAATTAATTGTGCGCGTTATTAAGATTCTTAAAGGTCGGCTGAGTTAACTTTTACTAAGGTTAATTAGAAGCGGGGCGCATTTCGTGTGCGCTCTGTGCGTGGGCCGCGATTATTTTTCTTACTCCAACAAGGTGTATGCCAATGGCGGCGCGATTCCTCATCATGTTCTAACCACGCAACAATGTGTGGCGTTGCCATCGGAATAACTTGATCACAACCTGGGCAGCGATATGGTTTATTTGAAGATGAACCAGTTAATTTTCTAACTCGATATGTTCCATCACTGTGTTCTTCGATACTTTCATTAGAAGTATTGATTTCTCGCTCAGCATCCTGAGGTCTTTTCCCTTTGGGATAGTTGCGGCGCGGGCTCATGGTTCATTTTCTCGCATTTTTAAGCTTCTTGTGACAGGCTGGAGCCATGAAGGTGATTGAAGTTAAGGGCCTGACAAAGTCATATGGCGACTTCACCGCCGTCGCTGGCATCGATTTAGCGATCGAGGCAGGCGAGATTTTCGCTCTGTTGGGCCCAAATGGCGCCGGCAAGACCACCACAGTTGAGATTCTGGCCGGCTTTCGACCAGCCGATAGCGGTTCAGTAAGTGTGCTGGGGTTTGATCCAGCCACTAAAGGCGACGCTGGCCGCAGTTGGCGCAATCGCATCGGCATCGTTCTACAGACCGCATCCGATGCTGGCTCATTTAAGGTGCGCGAAATTGTTAAGCATTTCAGTGCCTTCTATGCCAACCCGCGCGATGTTGATCAAGTAATCGAAGCAGTAGGTCTTACTGAAAAACGTAATTCATTAGTACTGGAATTATCAGGTGGCCAACGACGTCGCCTTGATGTCGCACTTGGAATCATCGGAAATCCTGAACTTCTATTTCTTGATGAACCAACCACTGGTTTTGACCCAGAAGCACGGCGCGCATTCTGGTCGCTAATTCGTGACCTAAAGGCTGGCGGCACCACAATTTTGTTAACTACTCATTATCTTGATGAAGCTGAAGAGTTGGCCGATCGCGTTGCCGTAATTACGGCTGGAAAAATCGTAGAAGTTTCAACACCCGCGCTCCTTGGTGGTCGCAGTACCGCAAAAGCTACCGTTTCCTGGATGGGCACATCTGGTCTTGAATCTGAAGAGAGCGATAACCCAACTGCGGTTGTAGCAAAGTTAGCTGCTCAATTTGCTGGCGATATTCCAGAATTAGTGATCACTCGCCCATCGCTGGAAGACATTTACTTAAAGATGATTGGTGGCCAGCATGAATAAAGTTCCGGGCACCCTAAAACTTGGTTTACTGCGTGGCCAAATGGAAATCATTCAATTTTCCCGCCAGAAAGAAGCAGTGGTATTTACCATCTTCTTCCCCGTTATTTTGTTAGCGATCTTTGGCAGCGTATTTAAGGACACCATTGCGCCAGGGGTAACTTTTAGCCAATATTTTGTAGCTGGCATGATCGCCTCAGGCTTAGTTAATAGTGGCTTTCAAAATATTGCCATTAATATTCCAATCGAACGTGATATGGGCGCTATTAAACGCTTGCGTGGTACGCCTTTGCCAATTACTAGTTACTTCATCGGCAAAGCGATTTCAGTCTTTGCCAGCATGGTGGTGCAAGTTCTTATCTTGCTTGCCATCGGTGTTGCTTTCTTTGGTCTAAATATGCCAACCGAACCAAGCAAATGGCTAACTTTTACTTGGTTACTGATACTCGGAACTGCTAGCTCAACCGCACTTGGTGTGGCATTTTCTTCAGTGCCAAAAAATGGTCGCGGCGCATCAGCGATAGTTTCGCCAGTAGTAATCATTTTGCAATTCTTTAGTGGCGTTTTCTTTGTCTTCACTCAATTACCTGGCTGGATGCAACAAGTTGCCGCAATCTTTCCACTCAAATGGCTAACTCAAGGAATGCGTAGCGTTTTCTTACCCGACTCATTCGCTGCGCAAGAAGTTGCTGCGAGCTGGGAAGGTGATCGCACCGCCATAATTCTTATGGTTTGGCTGATTGTTGGCCTCTTCTTTGCGGTTAAGACATTTCGCTGGGAGAACAAGTGAAGCGCCTTGGGTTAATACTTCTGTTGGTGCTTTCGCTCAGCGCAAGTGGGGCGAGCGCTGCTTCAAAAATTGAACCTTCGCCTTCGCCAAAGTGGCCACCAGTTGGCTTTACGGTCAAAGGTGAGATTTATGCAAAAGTACCAACTGTTAAAGAGTTAGTTGGTATAGCTTCAAACAGTAAAGTGCTTACGGCGCAGTTAGCGCAAAAAGTCGATGGCGTACTGATTTGTCAGAAGTATTCCTGCGGTGCGATTACTGTGGCCTCAACCAATGGTTGCTCGTGGTGGGAAGTTAAATCTAGGGTCAGGGGTCCGAAAAACCTAGAAGATACAACAATTATTACCTTTGGCACGATCCGCACAACGACTACTGGGACTGCAAAAAAGGTCTATAAGACAATACTTTTAATTAGCTCTGAAGATATTGAGCGCGGAAATAAGATTTCCAATATAAATGTGATTTGCCATCACGCGCCTGCGACAGAGACGTTAAAAACAAACGTCTACACGCCAACCCAGAGTTAAAGAACTGATTTGGATTAGCGGTTAGCTCCAGGGACCCAAAGTTCATCGCCTTGCTCTTTATTAGAGATACGAGCGAGCACAAAGAGTAAGTCAGATAAGCGATTTAAATATTTTGCCGCTAGCGGGTTAACGCCGCCGCCGAATGCGTGAATCGCAGCCCAGGTGCATCTCTCGGCGCGACGAGCAACTGTGCGAGCAACATGTAGATTAGCTGCTGCCAAAGTGCCAGAAGGTAATACAAATGAGCGAAGTGGTTCTAGTTGTTCGTTGAAAGCATCAATCTGTTCTTCCAGATAAGTAATCTGTGATTCCAGAACTCGCAGTGGTTCAATTTTTGGTTCATCGACTACTGGAGTGCAAAGATCTGCGCCCACATCGAAGAGATCATTTTGAATACGAATCAATAGCGGCTTTAATTCAGCCGGCAATGTGTCGGCACATAGAGCAACACCAATTGCTGAGTTAGCTTCATCTACAGTGGCATATGCCTCAAGACGTGGATCATTCTTCGAAGTGCGGCTCATATCGCCGAGTGAAGTAGTTCCATCATCGCCAGTTTTTGTGTAAATCCGCGTCAAATTAACCATGGGGAGAGCCTAATCGGGCAGATAAGATACGACCACTCGAGAATTAACGTTGCATTAAAGAATTTGAAAGGGGTGCCGCCATGGCTGCAATTGACCGCTTCCGTGTTGTCGGTGGCGCCCGGCTGGCCGGCGAAGTTAGCGTTAGCGGGGCTAAGAACTCGGCCCTAAAACTTATGGCCGCTTCACTCTTAGCAGCTGGCAAAACCACTATTCGAAACGTTCCTGATATTGCAGATGTCGACATCATGGCTGATCTGCTTACCCGCTTAGGCTGCACAGTTGAACATGGTGAAAGCGTTGTAACTATTGATGTGCCAGAAGTTCCGGGTCATCGCGCTGATTACGATTTAGTACGCAAGATGCGTGCCTCAATTAACGTGCTCGGCCCACTTGTTGCTCGTGTTGGCCAAGCTGAAGTTGCTCTGCCTGGCGGCGATGCTATTGGTTCGCGTGGTTTAGATTTTCATATCCGCGGTTTGGAATCATTGGGTGCCAAAGCCCACAATGAACATGGTTACGTAATTGCCGAAGCACCTAACGGTTTAACCGGTGCTGAAATTGTTTTGGATTTTCCAAGCGTTGGCGCAACTGAGAACTTAATGACTGCGGCAGTACTGGCAAAAGGTGTCACTACGATTGATAACGCAGCACGCGAACCAGATTTAGTTGATCTCGGAAATTTCCTAATTAGCATGGGCGCAAAAATTGAAGGCTTGGGCACACCGCTAATCACAATCACTGGTGTTGCAAAAATGCACCCAACTGATCACGCCACTATTGCAGATCGCATCGTTACTGGCACTTGGGCATTTGCTGCAGCAATGACCCAAGGTGACATCACAATTAACGGAGCACGCGCCCAAGATTTAGAGATCCCACTTGAGAAATTGACTGCTGCCGGCGCCATCGTTACTTCAAATGAAAACTCAATTCGAGTGCGCATGGATTCTCGCCCTAAGGCAATTGATGTTTCAACCCTTCCCTACCCTGGTTTTCCAACTGACTTGCAGCCGATGGTAATTACCTTAAATGCCATCGCAACTGGTGATGCCATAGTGACCGAGAATGTTTTCGAAGGTCGCTTTATGTTCGTTAATGAATTGATCAGATTAGGCGCACAAATCACCATCGATGGCCACCATGCCGCTATAACAGGGGTCGAAAAGCTCTCTAGCGCTCCTGTCGTAGCAACTGATATTCGAGCTGGTGCAGGCTTGGTTTTAGCTGGTTTGGTAAGCGATGGCATAACTTTTGTAGAAGATGGTTATCACATCGATCGTGGTTATCCAGATTTTGCTAAACAATTACGCGCACTTGGCGCCGATGTTACTCGCGAACTTTAAATCTTATTATTTTAAAGCAGAAAAAATCCCGGTAGAAATATCTACCGGGATTTTTAAATAGAACTAAATTAACCTGCTGACTCAGTCAAGATCGAAACTCGATCATTTGATACTGATAAGAAGCCACCATGAACATTGAACTCTTGGGTTGTTCCATCGGCAACTTTAATGCTGACTGCTCCGTCGACTAGAACACCAAACAAAGGTGCGTGACCTGGCAGAACGCCAAGATCACCTTCGGTTGTGCGAGCTGAGATAAATGAAGCCTCGCCTGACCAAACCTTCTGTGTTGGTGAAACTACTGCGACTTTAAGTGTCATGAGTTAGTTCTTCGCCAATTCAGCAGCACGGCGCTCAACATCATCGAGGCCACCGCACATGAAGAATGCTTGTTCTGGAACGTGATCGTACTTTCCATCAGCAAGTGCTTCGAATGCTGCGATTGTGTCTACTAGTGGTACGAATGATCCTTCGATACCGGTGAAGACCTTTGCTACGAAGGTGTTCTGTGACAAGAAGCGCTGGATACGACGTGCGCGACCTACCAAGATACGGTCTTCTTCAGAAAGTTCATCGATACCAAGAATCGCAATGATGTCTTGGAGATCCTTGTAGCGCTGCAAGATCTGTTTGATGCGGTTAGCAACCTGGAAGTGGTGCTCGCCGATGTAGCGTGGATCAAGGATGCGAGAAGTAGAGTCAAGTGGATCTACCGCTGGATAAATACCAAGCTCAGAGATCGGACGAGACAACACTGTCGTTGCATCTAAGTGCGCGAAAGTAGTGTGTGGCGCTGGGTCGGTGATGTCATCTGCAGGTACATAAATCGCCTGCATTGATGTAATCGAGTGACCACGAGTAGAAGTAATGCGCTCTTGTAGCTGACCCATTTCATCAGCAAGTGTTGGCTGGTAGCCCACAGCTGATGGCATACGGCCAAGCAGAGTTGATACTTCAGAACCTGCTTGTGTGAAGCGGAAGATATTGTCGATGAAGAGCAATACATCTTGCTTCTGCACATCGCGGAAATATTCCGCCATGGTTAGCGCTGAAAGAGCAACGCGAAGACGCGTGCCAGGTGGCTCATCCATTTGACCAAACACTAAGGCGGTCTTATTGATAACACCGGTCTCGGTCATTTCTAGGAACAAGTCGTTACCTTCGCGAGTACGCTCACCAACACCGGCGAATACAGATACACCACCGAAGTTTTCAGCTACGCGATAAATCATTTCCTGAATCAAAACTGTCTTACCTACACCTGCACCACCGAATAGACCGATCTTTCCACCCTTTACATAAGGTGTTAGTAGATCGATAACTTTGATACCGGTCTCGAACATTTCAGTCTTTGACTCAAGTTGATCGAATGCTGGTGCATTGCGGTGGATTGGCCAACGCTCTTTAATATCAAGGGAAGATGTTGGAACGTCGAGGGATTCGCCAAGTGTGTTGAACACGTGACCCTTCGTTACGTCACCAACTGGTACTGAGATCGCAGAACCAGTGTCGCTTACTTCAGCGCCACGAACCATTCCGTCAGTTGGCTGCATCGAAATCGCGCGCACCAGGTTGTCACCAATGTGTTGCGCTACTTCTAGAGTCAAGGTACGAGTAGTTCCACTCATGGTGGTCTCTACGTGTAGCGCGTTGAAGATCGAAGGCATCTGACCCGCTGGGAACTCAATGTCCACCACTGGGCCGATAACTCGCGCAACGCGACCTTTACCTGTTGTCTTTACCGACATCATTCACTCCCTGCACTAGCTGAGGCCAACGCGTCTGCGCCGCCGACGATTTCACTGATTTCTTGAGTAATTTCTGCCTGTCGAGCAGCGTTTGCCCGACGAGTCAGAGACTTGATTAGTTCGTCAGCATTATCTGTAGCTGACTTCATTGCACGACGACGAGCAGCATGCTCGGAAGCCGCTGATTGCAACATCGCATTGAAAATACGAGCTTCGATATAACGAGGTAGAAGTGCGTTTAGTACTTCACCTGCATTAGGTTCGAACTCATACATTGGTAGCAAACCAGTTGGAACTGGGGTGCTTGATTCAACAACTTCAAGTGGCAACATGCGCTTAGCTTGTGCTTCTTGAGTGATCATTGAACGAAATTCAGTAAAGATAATGTGAATCTCATCGACGCCAACTTTGCCTTCATTTGAATCAGCCAGAAAAGCTGTCAAAAGTGCATCAGCAACTTCCTTAGCATTTTCATAAGTTGGAGTGTCTGAGAAACCTGACCAAGATCCGGCAATCTCGCGATTACGGAAACGGTAATAGTTAACAGCTTTGCGACCTACTAAGTAGGAAGCAGTTTCCAGACCACGTGACTTTAGAAGAGCCGCTAATTGCTCGCCTTCTTTAATCGCGTTGTTTGAATAAGCACCAGCCATACCGCGGTCTGCTGAGATGATCAAGACAGCTGCGCGGCGAGGATTTTCAGATTCAGTTGTTAGCGGATGGTTCGTTGAAGAATAAGTGGCAACTGCAGATACCGCGCGAGTCAACTCATTTGCATAAGGAGTTGAAGCTGCGACTCGTTGCTGCGCCTTGACAATACGAGAAGCCGAAATTAATTCCATGGCTTTCGTAATTTTCTTGGTCGCTTTAACGGATCGCATCCGTCGGCGATATACGCGAAGTTGGGCACCCATTTTTTACTTCTTCGCCGCCGGTGGAACGAACTTAGTGATCTGCTCGTTTCCTTCGCCATCTAGAGCTTCAGCTGCTGCTTCGTTAAGAGCGGCAGAAACTGTTGGCTTGAATTGCAGCTTGTAAGCAGCAACTGCTTCAGTCATCGCTGCGATGGTGTCATCGTTAAGGTCTTTTGTTTCAGAGATAACCTTGAAGATGTCCTTGCGCTCGCGACCAATGAATTCAAGTAGTTCAGCTTCAAAACGACGAATATCAGCAACTGCTACATCGTCGAGCTTGCCTGAAGTACCTGCCCAAATTGAAACTACTTGGCGTTCTACTGAATAAGGTGAGTACTGACCCTGCTTTAGTAGTTCAACCATGCGAGCACCGCGCTCTAGTTGTGCCTTTGAGGCAGCATCTAGATCTGAACCGAAAGCAGCGAATGCTTCGAGTTCACGGAACTGAGCTAGGTCAAGACGCAGACGACCAGCAATCTTCTTCATTGCTTTGGTCTGCGCAGAACCACCAACGCGAGATACCGAAATACCTACGTTAATCGCTGGGCGAACACCGGCGTTGAAAAGATCTGTTTCAAGGAAGCACTGACCATCGGTAATTGAAATTACGTTAGTCGGGATGAATGCAGAAACGTCATTACCCTTTGTTTCAATGATTGGTAGACCAGTCATTGAACCGCCACCGAGTTCATCGGAAAGCTTTGCGCAACGTTCTAGCAAACGTGAGTGTAAGTAGAAAACATCGCCTGGGTACGCTTCGCGACCTGGTGGACGACGTAGCAATAGTGAGACTGAACGATAAGCCTCAGCTTGCTTTGATAGATCATCAAAAACAATTAGCACGTGTTGTCCGTTATACATCCAGTGCTGACCAATTGCCGAACCGGTATACGGAGCCAAGTACTTAAAGCCCGCTGGGTCTGATGCAGGGGAGGCAACGATTGTTGTGTATTCCATTGCGCCGGCTTCTTCTAGCGAAGCCTTAACGGAAGCAATGGTGGAACCTTTCTGACCAATCGCAACATAAATACATTTAACTTGCTTCTTTGGATCGCCAGTTTTCCAGTTCTCTAACTGGTTAATGATGGTGTCAACAGCTACTGCTGTCTTACCTGTCTGACGGTCACCAATAATCAACTGACGCTGACCGCGGCCGATTGCAGTCATCGCATCGATTGCTTTAATACCAGTAGCCATAGGCTCTTTAACAGGTTGGCGCTGAACTACAGAGGGAGCCTGAAGTTCAAGAGCACGACGTGCTTCAGCTTTGATTTCACCTTTGCCATCGATTGGACGACCAAGTGGATCAACTACGCGACCTAGGAAACCATCACCAACTGGTACTGAAAGAATTTCTCCAGTACGACGAGCTGATGTGCCTTCTTCAATGCCATCGTAATCACCCAAAATAACCACACCGATTTCACGAACATCGAGGTTAAGGGCTAGACCTAAAGTTCCATTTTCAAATTGAAGGAGCTCGTTAGCCATCGTTGATGGCAATCCTTCGATACGAGCGATACCGTCGCCTGCTTGCGTGACTGTACCAACCTCGTCGCGAGCTGCGACTCCTGGATCATATGACTTAACGAAATTCGCCAAGGCATCTTTGATCTCGTCAGGTCGGATCGTGAGTTCCGCCATTTTATTTCTCCCTTTTCTACTTACTTCGTCCGGCTAGTTTGATCTAGCCATGGATCGACCGGCACTTGCTAATCGATTGACAACAGTGCCATCGACTAATTCATCAGCGAACTTGATTGCCACGCCACC
>CAJAFH010000057.1 GCA_903939005.1 uncultured Actinomycetes bacterium
CATGCTGCGTTCGCCATCTTTATCAACGATGACAACGACTATTCCAGTTGGCGCGCCATGAACATCAATTTCAGAGTAAGTAACACCTAGACGATCAAATTCGCTGCGTACGGCAACGCCGGCAGCATCTTTGCCAATGCGCGCCAACATATGACTTTGCGCGCCGGCAATACGTAGCCAAGCAGCAACATTTCCGCCTGCACCACCACCGTGAGTAGAAACCTTGGCAGCAGTGTCACTGCCGTAGTTAATGTCGCTAGAAATAATGGCAACTACATCGAGGTTTACTTCACCAATGCAGAGTATTTTCGACATATTTAGTTATTGGCGCTAGTTACTGGCAACAGCAATATCGGCGGCAAGTGCGCTATTTGATTTAATGATTTCAATATTTACTGAAAGTGATTCACCTTGTGAAGTGGTGTGGAAATGCTCAAGCAAGAACGGGGTTACATCTTTTCCAATTATGTGAGCAGCTTCAGCCTTTGCTAGACCAGTTGCCAGAATTTGATCATGCTTTGCGCGATTCATCTCTTTTACAACTGGGTTGGCAACGAGTAATGCTGCGCCATTTGTGCCAACTGATTCACGTGCTTTGATAACAGCGGCAATATCGGCAGCTGATTCAACGCGGTGTTCAATTGTGAAACCAGAATCTGTTAAATAGAAACCAGGGAACGCGTTTGTTTTATATCCGACTAAGCCAATTGCTAACGTTTCTAGTCGTTCAAGCGTTGCGCCAACATCAAGAATTGATTTAACGCCAGCGCAAACCACAGTCATGTCTAGGGTTGAGAGCGCAGTTAAGTCAGCAGATTCATCGAATGATTCGTTTGCGCCACGGTGTACTCCACCAAGACCGCCAGTTGCAAAAACTTTAATACCAGCCTGCGCAGCTAAGTGAGCAGTGGCGGCAACAGTAGTTGCAGCTGACTTCTTGTTCGCAACCAAAACAGCTAAATCGCGACTAGATGCTTTGCTGATGTCATCGCGATTGGCGATAGCAACTAGTTGCTCGTCAGTTAAACCAATATGAACCACGCCATCTAGGATCGCAATTGTCGCTGGAGTAGCACCATGTTCGCGCACGATTGCTTCAACTTCGCGGGCCACATTCAAATTCGAAGGACGGGGTAATCCGTGGCTGATAATCGTTGATTCGAGGGCAACTATTGGCGAATTACTCGCTAGCGCTGCTGCAACCTCGGGCGAAAAGACAAGTGCGGATTTCATGCCCTAACCTTAACGCATGCATCTTCACCAAATCTTGCCGGCAATTGTTGCCGGGCTTGGGGTATTAGATGCGCGCGATGAAATTGCAGCTGGTGAATCACCAAGTGGCCGTGAAGTACTTTTCTTAATTGATGGCTTAGGCGATGAAGTAATCGATAAATACGCCGAATATATTCCGACGCTCTTAACCTTTACTCGAAGTGGGCGAGTGCAAACTGCTTTTCCTTCAACGACGGCAACCTCACTTGCAACGCTAACAACCGGAACTTTGCCAGGTGCTCATGGCATGTTGGGCTACACAGTTCGAGTGCCTCGTAGCAATGGGCGAATTTTAAATGCGTTGAAATGGGATGATCGGGTTGATCCAACATATTGGCAACCAGTGCCAACTTTATTTGAGCGAGCAACTGCAGCAGGTGTGAATGTTTCACATGTGGCTGCTAAACGTTATGAAAATACTGGATTCACGCAAGCTGTATTTCGCGGCGCAACGTATCGTGGTGCAAATGTAGTTGATGAATTAGTTGCTCAAACTAAATTAGCTTTGGCTAAATCACCAGCACTGGTTTATCTCTATATGAATGATCTTGATTCCGCCGGTCATAACGATGGTGTTGGTTCGGATAAATGGTTAGCGGCACTAACGATGCTTGATCACATGGCTAAGCAATTAGTTATTGAACTTCCAAAAGGCACCCGCATTTGGCTCACTGCTGACCACGGCATGGTTAATGTCGAAGAGAAAATTGTGATGGGTCGCGATAATCAATTACTAACTGGCATTGCCACAATTGCGGGGGAGCCTCGTGCCCGCCATTTATATCTAGATGCCGCCCTTGATTCGGCAGCTGCTCGCAATGAGGTTAAATCTCGTTGGGAAGAATTCTTAGGCAATCGCGCCGATATCTATACCCGCGAAGATGCACTTACGGCTGGTTTATTTGGCCCCAATCCCAGCGCTGATACTTTCGATCGCATGGGCGAAATTATTGCGATCGCTAAAGGTGGCTTAATTTTAATTGAGCAAGAGCGCGAAAGTTTAGAAGGCTCAATGGTTGGCCATCATGGCGCACTGACTGAAATTGAGAATTACGTGCCGTTATTACAAAAGACGATTAATTAATCTTCGTCTTTCTTCTGGCCAAACATAATTTCATCCCAACTTGGCACCTTCGCGCGGCCTTGCACACCATCTTTTGCGGACTCTGAATCAGCATCGGTGCGGATTGAAACTAAACGTGGAGTTTCTCGAACTGTTTCAGTTGCGCGGGGGTTGCGGTCAACTTGCTCGGTGTAGATCAATCCTGGCTCAAGTGGAGCACGTGGTGCTGGAGTTTCTTCGCCAAGTAACCAACGAGCATTGTCATCGAGTGCGTTTAGCGCACGACGAGTTGGATCGTATTCCCATTGGCCGGTGCCATGACCGTCAGAAGTTGGATAAGAAACTTGAATAGTCCAGATACCGGTTTCAATTCGCCAGCAGTTGTAATTAATTTGCGTGATATCAACACCGCGTGGTGCTAGTCGCAGAACAATTGCATCACCGAAATTAACTGGTTCGCGTCCTGGTTCTTTGCGCACGATAACTGTGGCAACTTGATCAATGATAAATTGTCGTTCCTGCAAAATTGGTCCACTGAAGCGATCTACTTTTTCAACGGAGATATTTCCATCTTGGGCAATTGATTCAGGTGATTCACCAGTGCGCAAACGACGTTGAATTTCTTTAACTGAAATCGGTGCAGCTTCTTCATCTTGCACAGACATCAAACGCGGTTGATTAACAGTTGAACGCAAGGTGTCACTAATTCGAACGCTGAATTCTTTGCCATCGCTATCTAAGAGAGACAGGTATAGGCCATCTTCAGACTTGCCGTTCACGCGCAGTTCGCTCATAGTTTTCAGAGCCTAACCGATGAGCCGTGACATTAGCGGGATTTCGGAGGGAGTAGAATTGAGTAATGACTGATGCAAAGTTGATCGCTGAACTTCTGGAATTAGCGAAACGAGTAGGGCGCGAAGCGGGCGAATTACTACAAAACCGCCCAGCAGCTTTTGAGGTTACATCCAAGTCCACTGCAATCGATGTGGTCACGCAGATGGATTCCCAGAGCGAAAACCATATCGTTTCCGAAATTCTAAAAAGTCGCCCAGACGATGGCATCATCGGCGAAGAAGGTTCCGAGCGAACCTCAAAATCGGGCATCACTTGGGTAATTGATCCACTCGATGGCACCGTAAATTATTTATATGGCTTGCCTGGTTGGAATGTGAGCATTGCGGCGAAAGATTCCGAAGGCGTTGTAGTGGGCGTAGTTGTTGCGCCAACGATTAACTCGACATGGTCTGCTGGCCGTGGCGGCGGAGCTTTCCTAAATGATCAGGCGATCGCTTGCAACGAGGGCGTCGAACTTAATCGCGCACTCGTGGGCACTGGGTTTGCCTACGATGTTGATGCTCGGCCAGCCCAGTTAGCCCAACTTTCTGAATTACTCGCTCGAATTCGCGATATTCGTCGAAATGGGGCAGCAGCCGTAGATCTTTGTTTTGTGGCGATGGGCGCCCTTGATGGCTACTTTGAAAAAGGTCTACAAGAGTGGGATCTAGCAGCTGGCGGTTTGATCGCAACTGAGGCGGGCGCCAAGGTCACCACCATTGCGGGCACCACGATTGCCGCAGCCCCAGCCCTGCACGCCACGCTGAGCTTCAGACTCAGTCAATAGATTCGGGGCCAATCAGGGGCTCACGCTCGATTTACGCTTAAGCGGTGACCTATGGCAAGATACGCAGTCTGCCGTGGTTATTTAAGCCGCGACTAGATCTAGATAAAGAGGACGAAAATGAACATTCTTGACGCCGTTGATGCAGCATCCCTGCGCAAAGACATCCCGCAATTCCGTGCCGGCGATGAGCTCCAGATTTCTGTTCGCGTTATCGAAGGTAACAAGAGCCGTCTTCAGGTTTTCCAGGGAATCGTAATCCGTCGCCAAGGCGATGGCGTTCGCGAAACTTTCACCATCCGCAAGGTTTCTTACGGCGTTGGTGTTGAGCGTACTTTCCCAGTACACACTCCAGTTATTGAAAAGATCGAACTAGTGAAGAAGGGCGATGTACGTCGCGCCAAGCTTTATTACTTGCGCGATCTACGCGGCAAGGCTGCCAAGATCCGCGAAAAGCGCGATGGTGTTGAAGGTTACGGCGATGGAATTCTTTCAACTCCAGTGTCAGAACCAGTTGCAGACATTGCTGTGTCCGAGGTTCCAGCTGTGTCCGAGCCAGTAGCAGAGCTTGCTGCGTCCGAGGTTCCAGCTGAAGTTGTAACAACTGAAGCAGTTGTTGAAACAGCTGCCGAAGACAAGCCAGCCGAATAACTCACAAAGTTAAACGCGGTTTGCGCAGATGAGACGCAAGCGGTCTTTCTTTCAGGAATTCCCTTTTCTAATTGTTGTTGCACTTGTCGTATCACTTTTTATTAAGACATTCATTGTTCAGTTTTTCTTCATTCCATCAGGTTCGATGGAGAACACACTTCAGATCGATGATCGCGTAGCAGTTAATCGTCTGCCATTTATCTCAGATAACATCAAACGTGGTGATGTAGTTGTTTTCCGTGATCCAGATAATTGGTTACCGGCTGCCGATGTCAGCGATTCCCCATTTGTAATCGCTAAAGCCAAAGCTGCACTAGTTGCAGTTGGCGTTCTGCCAAACCCAGCTAAACAGTACTTAGTTAAGCGTGTTGTTGGGGTTGCAGGCGATCACGTAATTTGTTGCACCACTACTGGAAAAATCACAGTTAACGGCCAAGAGATGGTTGAGCCATACATATTCGATGGCAATGTGCCGAGTGATATGAACTTTGATGTAACCGTGCCTAAGGGAAAACTTTGGGTAATGGGCGATCATCGTGGTGCAAGCGCTGATTCTCGTTATCACCAAGAGGATATAAATAAGGGCTTTGTGCCACTTAATCGAGTCACTGGTCGCGTACTTGCGGTTATCTGGCCAATTAAGAATATTTCACTGGTGCCAAACGTTGATGCGTTAAATCAACCAGCAGTTAAACCTAAAACAAAGTAATAACTATGAAGGTGATCGAACAGCTACTAATTGATGCTGGTATCTCACCAATTGCTGGCGTTGATGAAGCAGGCCGTGGCGCATGTGCCGGTCCGTTAGTAGTGGCGGCTGTTATCTTGAAAGATCCGTTTCATCCAGATTTAGCACCGGTGCGTGATTCTAAAGAAATCAAAGAGAATAAACGTGAAGAACTCTTTGATTTAGTTATTGAGCACTCACTGGCATACAGCATCATTGAAATTCCAGCCGCCGAAGTTGATGCTCGTGGAGTGCATGCGGCAAATCTCGATGGCATGCGCCGAGCAGTGCAAGCGCTAAAAGTTGTGCCCGCTTATGTTTTAACAGATGGTTATGCAATTGCGGGTTTAGCGCTACCTAACTTGGCGGTTTGGAAAGGTGATCAAGTAGTTCACACAATTAGCGCCGCTTCAATTCTGGCAAAAGTTTACCGAGATCGCATTATGCGCCAACTTGGTGAGAAATATCCGGCATATGGTTTTGCCGGGCACAAGGGCTATATCACTGCCAGCCATATCCAATCACTAACTACTAATGGCCCGTGCATAGAACATCGTCGTTCATTTTCAAATGTGGCAGCGCTAATTAAGTAACCACAGCAGTTTTTTGGACACAAGTCATTTAGCGTTCATTAATTAAGTCGGAGTCGCTCCATAGCCTCTGGCTTTATGAGAACAGTTAAAAAGAAAAGTCTAAATCTAAGTACCGGCGCAGCTGGCGAAGAAATTGCGGCGCAATATCTGCTTAATCGTGGCGATGAAATACTGGCTCGCAATTGGCGAATCCGCGAAGGCGAACTAGACCTAGTTACCTTAGATCGCAGCGGGCTAATTCATATGATCGAAGTGAAGACCCGGTCTTCGTCAGCATTTGGTCACCCGCTCGAAGCTATTGATAGCGCCAAAGCGCACCGGATTCAGCGATTGGCGCTGGCTTGGTTAGCTACCAACGGGGCGCTTGGGTGCGATTATCAAATCGATGCAATCGCAGTTCTGATTGCAAGCGATGGTTCGCACACTATTGAATTGCGCGCAAACGTTCTATGACGCTGGTTACCCAATGACACTTGGAATGACATTCGGGGTTGGCTTGCAAGGTTTAGCTGGAAACTTAGTCACGGTCGAAGTTGATATCGCCGACGGGTTACCGGCCTACACCTTGTTGGGTCTGCCAGATGCGGCACTTTCGGAATCACGTGATCGAGTTAGATCGGCGCTAACCAATAGCAATGAACTTTGGCCTAATCGCAAAGTTACGGTTTCGCTTTCACCTGCCTGGTTGCCAAAGAGCGGGCCAAGTTTTGATTTAGCAATTGCAGTCGCGTTGCTAATTGCCAATCAAACTTTGCCAAATTGCGAAGACACGGTTTTCTTAGGTGAACTTTCACTCGATGGGAAAGTGCGCAGTGTGCGTGGGGCGCTTCCGGCACTGTTAGCAGCGGCAAAAGCTGGCATTACACGTGCAGTTGTTCCAGCTGCAAATTTGGCTGAAGCAAAGTTGATGGTCGATCTAGAGATAATTCCGATGCAAACTTTGGCCGAAGTTCTACGCTGGTTACGAACCGGCGAGCGAGCTGAAGCCGAACCACTTGATCTGCAATGCGAAAGCGATGAAGGCTTATTGGATTTTGCTGATGTAGCAGGTCAACCGCGCGCACGTTTAGCTGCCGAGATTGCCGCAACTGGGGGACATCATTTACTTTTAATTGGGCCACCTGGGGCTGGAAAAACCATGATCGCCCAACGTTTACCAACGATCTTGCCTAAGTTATCTATTGCTCAAGCTCTCGAAGTTACCGCCGTACATTCAATTGCCGGCACCTTAGGAAATCGCGCACCGCAATCATTGCTCGCTCCATTCGTTGCACCGCATCACACAACAACTCGAGTTGCGATGGTCGGCGGTGGCGCGCATGTAATCAGGCCTGGCGCTTCATCCCTCGCCCATAACGGCGTGCTCTTTATTGATGAGGCACCCGAATGTGGGGCAGGCATTTTGGATTCATTGCGGCAACCTTTGGAATCCGGTGAAATCACGATAGCTCGCAGTATCGGCAATCTAACTTTTCCGGCGCAGTTCTTACTTGTTCTAGCGGCAAATCCTTGCCCGTGCGGAAAGTTCTCTGGTCGTGGGCGTAACTGCACTTGTACCTCACAACAAGTGCGACGTTACTTAGGAAAATTATCTGGGCCGTTACTTGATCGCATTGATCTGCGAGTCATTGTTGATCCAGTAAGCCGCATCGAGATGGCACAAAATGAATTAGGCGAATCCAGCGTAGTTATACGAGATCGAGTGATTGCAGCTCGAGATATCGCAGCAAAGCGCTTTGCCAATGAGAGCTGGAAACTAAATAGTCAGATTCCGGCGCGTGCACTACGTACGACTTACCAACCAGAGAGAGCGGCTATGAACTTCTTGCATGATGAACTTGATCGCGAAACTATTACGGCGCGTGGTTTGCA
>CAJAFH010000058.1 GCA_903939005.1 uncultured Actinomycetes bacterium
ACTGATTATGTTGATCTATGGCAGATCCATACTTGGGATAGTGAGAATCCAATTTCTGATGCGCTATCGGCATTGGATTGGGCGTACAACTCAGGGCGCGCGCGTTACGTCGGAATTTCAAACTTCTCGGGTTGGCAAACAGCTCATTGTGTTACACGTCAAAGCAACCAAGGCGGTAAAGCACCAATTGCATCGATTCAATCGGAGTACTCACTTTTGAATCGTGAAGTTGAACGCGAGATTATTCCAGCTGCACAAGCTTTGGGTTTTGGATTCCTGCCCTGGTCACCTTTGGGTCGTGGCGTACTTACTGGAAAATATCGCAATGGATTGCCCAGTGATTCACGTGGCGCTAGTGCACACTTTGCAGGTTTCGTTGAGCCATATTTGGATGCTCGTTCATCGCGCATTGTTGAAGCGGTTTGTGTAGCAGCCGATGGACTCGGATTCTCACCGCTTGAAGTTTCCTTAGCATGGGTACGAGATGCACCTGGTGTTACGAGTGCAATTGTGGGTGCGCGAACTGGTGCGCAACTTCGTGGAATTTTAACTTCGGAGCAGATAAGTTTGCCAGAAGTTGTTCGCGAAGCGCTGAGTGAAGTCTCAGCTATTCTTTAAAAAGTGCTCCATCATATGCACGCCACTTTTCAAACCATCTAGCGGAACTCTCTCGTCAACACCGTGGAATAACGCCATAAAATCTAAATCGGCCGGCAGTTTCAAAGGTGCAAACCCATAACCGACTATTCCAAGTTCGGATAAAGCTTTATTGTCGGTGCCACCGCTCATCATGTACGGAACGGCAATCGCATCAGGATCCTCGGCAATTAGCGCTTGAACCATCGCTTCAACTAAATCGCCACTGAAGTCAGCTTCGAGCGAAATGTCATGGGTAAGCGTTTCGATCTCGATATCAGGCCCAACAATCTCGCGGATGGTTTGGTTGAACTCATCTTCATAGCCTGGCAAGAAACGCCCATCTACGACGGCAGATGCAGATTGCGGAATGACGTTAGCTTTATAGCCTGAGTTCAACATTGTCGGATTAGCAGTGTTTTGTAAGGTCGCACCAAACATCTTTGCAGCTGGACCCAACTCAACCAGCAGCGGTCGAAAATCAGTTTCGTCATATTTGCTTCCGGTCACTTTTGCGATGCTAGTGAAGAGTGACTTAATGGTGTTTGTATAACGTTGTGGCCAAGTGTGATTGCCAATCTTTTGAACTGCCTCACTTAGCGCTGTGACTGCATTATCCTTATTGATCATAGAACCATGACCAGCGGTTCCCTTGGCAGTCAACTTGATCCAGTGAATCCCCTTTTGTGCTGTCTCAATGAAATAAAGACGCTTACCATTTTTCACAGTAATGGAAAATCCACCAACTTCAGAGACAGCTTCCGTGCAGCCAGCAAAAACTTCTGGGTGATTCGCAGTCATGTAACGAGAACCGAATTCACTACCGGCTTCTTCGTCTCCAAAGAACGCTAGGACGATGTCTCGCGGTGGCAGGTATCCTTCACGTTTCCATTTACGAACAATTGCCAGGATCATCGCATCAACATTCTTCATATCAACTGCGCCACGACCCCAAATAAAACCATCTTTAATCTCGCCACTAAATGGATCTACCGACCAATCCTTCGCATCAGCTGGTACTACATCGATATGTCCGTGCAGCACTAATCCAGGTCTACTGGAATCGCTGCCTTGAATTTTTGCAATTACGTTTGCACGATTTGGCGCAGACTCATAAACAGTCGCAGCGATACCAACTTCAGCAAGTGACTCAACAACATAGGCGGCTACAGCTCGCTCATCGCCCTTACCTTCGCCGTAATTAACACTCGGAATGCGAATCAATTCTTGGCAAATACGAATTGTCTCTTCTTCAAGGGCAAGGCGTTCTGGTGTGGAATTCATGAGGGTACTCTCCCAGTTCTGACCCGAAAATGTGAAGCCGGTAAAACTCTAGCGACCTTTTGCCGTGATGTGGCCTCTGTTGCTATCCTTTCACTTCACTCGTCCGGGTGGCGGAATTGGCAGACGCGCTAGCTTGAGGTGTTAGTGCCCGTAAGGGCTTAGGGGTTCAAGTCCCCTTTCGGACACACATACTGTTGGCACTAATATAAAACGGCAGCCCGAAAGGTTGAGCGCATGGACATCACTGAAGCGCTCGCTCTTATTCGTCCAGTCCCCGACTTTCCGATACCGGGAATACTTTTCCAAGATATTGCCCCGCTAATTGCGAATCCAAAAGCTTACGAATTAGTTACCCAGGAATTCGCGAAGACCGAATCCCCTTTTAATTTAGTCGCCGGTGTTGAATCCCGTGGATTTATTTTGGCTAGCGCAATCGCCATCGATAGTCGTGTTGGATTTGTGCCGATTCGCAAGGCAGGCAAACTGCCTGGCGCGGTCATCAAACGCGAATATGGTTTGGAATACGGGAGTGACAGTCTAGAAATGCAGGTTGACGCTCTCGCCCATGTAGAAGATCCCCGAGTCTTACTAATTGATGACGTGCTCGCAACTGGCGGAACCTTAATTGCTGCTCTTGAACTGATTTCAGATTTAGCTGGTCAGATTTGCGAGGTCGCCGTTCTACTAGAAATCAGCGCACTTGGTGGTCGAGATCGGATCTTGGCAGCCTTCCCAGAGTTGAAGATTCGCGCGTTGGTGCAGATTTGAAAGCTACAACCAGCAAAATACTCGAGATCCAAGGCTTGCGTGCTCTTGCGGCCACACTAGTTCTGATATTTCACGCGAAATTTATATCTGGTGGTTTTATCGGCGTAGATATTTTCTACGTTATTTCAGGCTTCTTAATTACTGGTCTGCTTCTCAAAGAACTCAATGCAACGGGCCGGATATCGCTTAAAGCTTTCTACCTTCGTCGCAGCAAACGTTTATTGCCTGCCTCGTTCTTAGTCCTATTTGTTACAGCACTTTTCGCATGGTTAGTTTTGCCGCCTATTTCGCGTGGGTCTATTGGTCGCGATTTAATTGCAACCACTCTATATATCTCTAATTATTTGTTTGCCTGGTGGGAGAACGATTATCAAAATCTGAATTCGACGCCATCACCTTTTATTCACTATTGGTCGCTGGCTGTTGAAGAGCAGTTCTATATCTTTTGGCCATTATTCATAATTGGACTAGCTAAACTGAAAAGTGCTCGTAAATTTCTGATCGGATTTTCGCTCGTAACTGTCATTACTTTCGCACTCGGTGTTTGGCTAACAATTGTTGCGCCGATCTGGGCTTTCTACTCATTACCGACTCGTGCTTGGGAGTTAAGCGTCGGCGCACTAATTGCACTAATACCCGCATTAAAAAGGCAGAGCCGATTACTGGCAGTCATCGGGGTAATTGCTTTAGGAGCTTCGGCCCTCTGGTTTAACGAGAGCACCGCTTTTCCGGGAACCTATGCATTGTTACCGGTACTAGGAACTGCCGCACTTTTATCGAGTATTGGTGCCTGGCCAGAACCATTGAAATGGTTAGCGACTAATCGTGTTTCGGTCTGGCTCGGAAAGATTTCCTATCCTCTTTATTTGTGGCATTGGCCAGTTCTGGTTTTGCCTATCGCGCTATTCACGCGCGATCTGAATCTTTGGGAACGAGTCGCCGCCTTAGTGGTCACGGTAGTTCTGGCTGACTTAACTACCAGGTTTGTTGAAGAACCATTGCGAGTGAAAAATTTTGCACCACGACGGATAGTTCTAAGCACAGTATTGGCGATGGCGTGTGCCCTGCTAATTGGCTTTGGCATCGCAAAAACAACAACTTCGTCGATTTTGGTCGACGGCAAGCAAGTTACATTGGCGAGTATCGAGTCTCGCCCGACACCTTATGACGATGGTTGCCATCTGAACTATCACCAATCTATCTCGCCGCTTTGCGAGTTCGGAAAACTAGATGGTGGGAAAACCGTAGTTCTTTATGGCGATTCCCACGCAGTGCAGTGGTTTCCGGCCCTTCAGAAATTGGCAATTGAAAAAGGCTTCAAACTAATTACGTTGACTAAATCTGCCTGTCCTTCCATTGATGTGGTTCGCGAAAGTGTGGGTGCTTTCAAGATGAGCAACTGTGCGGCGTGGCGGGATAATTCAATTAAACGAATAGCCGCAGCCAGACCAGATCTGATTATTCTTTCTTCGTTTGAACATTTCGTGCCGCAGGGCGACCCTCGTAACGTTAAGCAATGGTGGGCTGATGGTTCTGAACGCACCTATCAAACGTTGAAACCCTTCACAGCTAAAATTGTCTACCTTCTCGATACTCCCCTACCAAAACGTAATATTCCGGATTGCTTAGCAAGCACTAGCGCCGAGAAATGTTTAGCTGATTCGAAACTCGGATTACCCCAAACTGCAAAATTCGAAATTATTGATCCATCAACGTGGCTCTGCTCACTTGATTGTCCAGGTATTGTGCGTGGAAATGTCGCTTATCGCGATGCCTCGCACATTAGTGTCGCTACTTCGCTCGATCTATCAGATTCACTTTGGCAGGCGTTACTTCTTAAAGGTTTTACGCTCTGATGTGGCAGGATTACCGACATGGCTGAACTGACGTATTACTGCGGAACGATGGATAGCGGTAAATCCACTCTCGCACTTCAGACAGCGCACAACCATCAGAGCCGCGGTCGTACTGGATTAATTTTCACTAACCAAGATCGCGCTGGCGTCGGAGTTATTTCATCTCGTCTAGGGCTGCAGAGTGCGGCAATTGAAGTTGGCCCAGAACTAGATATCCATCGCTTTGTGGTTGATCAGTTATCAATTGGATCTCGAGTTGATTACATTATTTGCGACGAAGCCCAATTTTACGAACCAATTCAGATTGATCAGTTGGCTCGTATCGTCGATGGTTTAGGTATTGATGTGTATGCATTCGGAATTTTGGCAGATTTCCGTACCAAACTTTTTCCTGGTTCAGCTCGGTTAGTTGAGTTAGCGGATCGAGTGAACACTCTTCAAGTCGAAGCTCTATGTTGGTGTGGTCAACGTGCTACACATAATGCCCGAACTATTAATGGAATCATGGTTACCGAAGGCGAACAAGTAGTTGTTGGCGATACTAATAAAGCCGATGAAGTTGCATATGAAGTTTTATGTCGTCGTCATCACATGCGTCAATTGACTGCCCGAGTTTCTAGAGCAGGACATACTTCAAGTGATCCACTACCCTTCAATTCATGAACGTACGTGGATTAGCTGCCTTAAGTAAGAACGCCCCGTTAACTCCCTACTCATTTACGCGTAGAGAGTTATTACCGAATGATGTTGCGATTGAGATTAAATACGCCGGCATCTGTCACTCTGACATTCATCAAGTCAAAGAGGAATGGGGCGGCGCTCGCTTTCCAATGGTGCCAGGCCATGAAATCGCAGGAGTAGTCAGCGCGATCGGCAGTTCGGTAAGCAAGTTCGCAGTCGGGGATTTGGTCGGCGTAGGCGTATTTATTGATTCGTGCCGCGAATGTCCAAGCTGTAATAAAGGCATTGAACAATATTGCGAAAATGGCATGACACCGACTTACAACGGTTTAGAGCGCGACGGCGTTACCCCGACCATGGGTGGCTATAGCGATGGATATGTAATCCACGAAAATTATGCGGTGAAGATTCCGGCCTCATTAGATCTCGCAGCTGTCGCTCCATTGTTATGTGCTGGTATCACTTTGTACTCACCGCTTAAGCACTGGAAAGCTGGTCCCGGCAAGAAAGTTGCGGTTATGGGTCTGGGCGGGCTTGGTCATATGGGAGTTAAGTTCGCTCACGCTTTAGGTGCTGAAGTGACTGTCTTGTCGCACTCCCCGAATAAAGAGGCAGATGCTCGCAATCTGGGCGCTGATCATTTTGTAGTGACTAGCGATCCTGCACAAATGAAGTCAGTTAGACGCAAGTTCGATCTAATTCTAAATACCGTCAGTGCTGAACATAATATAAATGATTACTTGTCGCTGCTAACCACCGATGGAACACTTGTTGTTATTGGACTTCCTGGCGTCCCATTTGCAGTCAACGCTGATTCGCTGCTCTCGGGCCGACGTTCCATGGCTGGGTCAATGATCGGTGGAATTTCCGAAATTCAAGAGATGCTCGATTTTTGTGGTGAGAAAAATATTGTCAGCGAGATTGAATTAATCAACGCAGATTATGTGAATACTGCATACGAACGAACCGTAAAGAGCGATGTTCGTTTCCGTTTCGTAATTGATATCGCGACGCTTTAAACGAATTGATGCACGACTAGTGCAAAGATTGGCGCTATAGCCAAAGCGGGCAATAAATTAGCCACTGCTACTTCTTTGATCTTTAACAAACGAAGCGCGATACAGAGAAGCATCAGCCCACCGACAATTGTCATAGCTGCAATTTGGTAGCCACTTAAAATGGAACCTAATCCCAAGCCAACAAAAGTCCAAGCCCCTTGATAGATTCCAACTGGAATTGCAGAGGCAGCGACTCCCCATCCGAGGGAGGTTGCAAAAGCCATGGCCGCGAAAAAGTCGAGCGTAGATTTCAGGATCAATTGATCAATGCCGGTGCCCATGCCATCACTTATGGAACCAAGGATTGCAAGTGGGCCGATTGCAAAGAGCAACGACGCGCTAACGAAACCTTCGATGAAAGGGCTTTCCTTAGATGCCCTAAAACGCTTTCGCAGATTTTCACCCAGAACTTCGAGCTTCTCTTCAAGGTGCAAGGCGCTACCAACCAAAGCTCCTAATAAGAGTGAACCCAAAACACATAGCAGCGTCCATCCTTTAGGCAACGCTGAAATGTATTCAGAGGACCAGAGCGGAATCAACGCACTAGCGGCAGCCAATAGCGTGACCAGACCCAGAATGTCGGTAACTAAATCGCGCAGCTTCTCGCTTACTCGTGAACCAATAAGTACGCCGAAAGCTGCGCCACCAATAATGGTGACTACATTGATTAGAGTGCCAAGGCCCGGGAATTCCATCAGGGCGCAATGCTATCTCGCATCGTTGCTAAGTGGGCTATCCTCGGCAGATGTCATTGACCTCGCGCTTTATGGAATTCTTGCGGCCCCATAAGACGATTCCAATTACACCTTGGCGAGCAGCAGGTCGCTGGGACTTATCGGTTTCGCGAGTAGCGATTCTATTTTTCGGTCTTTTCATATTTGGAATTGGTGATTCGTTATTGATCCAATCCAACTTGGGTAATGCACCCTGGTCCGTATTGGCTCAAGGGCTGGCAAAAACATTCGAGTCAGAAATTGGATTGCTTACTTTTATCATTAGTGCAATCGTGCTTCTTCTTTGGATCCCGCTAAAGGAAAAACCAGGGTTCGGAACCATCGCAAACATTGTGATAATTGCAGCAGCTATCCAATTGGGAATTGATTTTATTCCGCCGGCTGAAAATACAATCGTTGGCTTGATATATGTTTTTGCAGGCATTGCTTTAGTGGGCGCTGGTTCAAGTCTTTACATAACTTGTGGCCTAGGGCCGGGGCCGCGAGATGGTCTTATGACAGCCCTTCACCACAAAACCGGCATCAGAGTTGGTCGAGTGCGATTAGCTATCGAAGGTACGGTTTTGATACTCGGAGCCCTGCTGGGCGGCGCGCTAGGCGTGGGAACCGCCCTATTTGCCCTATTAATCGGGCAATCGATCGCAATTTTCTTAGGGATCGTGGCTCGGCTTACCTCAAATACTTCTCAGTAAGCCCTAGGTTTACTCATAAGTTCCCCACGTTAGCCGAACGTTCTTTCGGCTCGGAGTCGCAAACACCTCCGTCAACAAAATCAGAAAGGCACCTCTCTTGACTAAATTCCTAGATAGTTATTTCAAGATTTCGCAGCGGGGATCTTCAATTTCTACTGAAATCCGCGGCGGTCTCGTCACCTTCTTCACGATGGCTTACATCGTGGCACTTAACCCAATCATTCTGGCTTATTCACCAGATGCAAATGGTCAGTTCCTATTCGGTGGCGCAGCACCTGCACCAGCGATGGTTGCTGCAACTACCGCGTTGATAGCTGGCTTGCTAACAATTCTGATGGGCTCAGTTGCTAATTATCCATTAGCACTTGCAACCGGTCTTGGCCTAAATACCTTCGTTGCTGTTGGAATCGCTTCTCAAATGACTTGGGCTGCGGCAATGGGTCTTGTTGTTCTTGAAGGTTTAATCATTTTAGTTCTGGTTCTTACTGGCTTCCGCGTTGCGGTATTTAAGGCTGTTCCACCGCAAATCAAGATTGCGATCTCAGTTGGTATCGGTCTGTTCATCGCTCTAATCGGTTTAGTCGATGCTGGCTTTGTTCGTAAAACACAGAGCGGTCCAGTTCCAGTTGGTTTAGGTGTAAATGGAAACCTAGTTGGCTGGCCAACTGTGGTATTCGTATTTGGACTTATTCTGATGATCGGCCTAATGGTTCGTAAAGTAAAGGGCGCAATTCTTATCGGCATCGTTGGCGCCACAGTTGCAGCTGTTGTTATCCAGAAGATGTACAAGATTGCTCCTGGTTTCACAGCTGGCAATCCACCAACGATCGTAGATGGTGGTTGGGGTTTAAATATTCCTAACGTTCCAACTGAATTTGTGGCAACACCTAAGTTCGACTTCTCTGGACAATTCGATCTATTCGGAGCTTTCCAGCTTGATAACGTAACTTTGATTGCGGCTATTCTGCTTCTCTTCACCTTGCTACTTTCAGATTTCTTCGACACTGTCGGAACTGTTACTGCAATTGGTCACGAAGCCGGACTTGCCGATAAAGATGGCAATGTAGATAACATTCAAAAGATCTTGCTGGTTGACTCTGTAGCAGCTGCTGCAGGTGGCGCCGCCGGCATCTCTTCGAATACCAGCTACATTGAATCAGCCTCAGGTGTCGGCGAAGGTGCGCGTACTGGTTTAGCTTCAATCGTTACCGGTATCTGCTTCTTGCTAACTACTTTCTTAGCTCCACTAGTTGCAATTATTCCTTACGAGGCTGCAACTCCCGCACTGATCATTGTTGGTTTCCTAATGATGACTCAGATTAAGAATATCGACTGGGATGATCTAGGAATTGCACTTCCTGCATTCCTAACTATTATCTTGATGCCATTTACTTACAATATTTCAGTAGGTATTGGTGCTGGCTTCATCACTCACGTCTTGATCCGAGTATTCCAGGGGCGCGGCAAAGAGATTCATCCTTTGTTGTACTTAGTATCTGGTCTATTCATGATCTACTTCTTATCATCACCAATTAATAACTGGACTGCCTAAGTTCAGTAACTACTTAATAGAAACGGGCCACGAGAAATCGTGGCCCGTTTCTATTTTAAGGCAAACGCCAATTAATCGGAACTTGCCCCGAAGAGGTCAACAGGTGATTGCATTTAGTAAAGGGCTTACTGCCGAAGAACCCTCGATAAGCCGAAAGCGGGCTGGGATGAACAGATTCAATTTTGTGAGTAGTTGAGAACACGGAGCCCATCTTCTGCGCGTGACTCCCCCACAGAATTGCAACACATCCCCGACTGCCTAAAATATCAAGGGCGGCCGAAGTTATTACTTGCCAACCAATCTTTAAGTGTTCTGATTTATCATCAAGATTCAGAGTTAATGAACTATTCAATAGCGCTACCCCGTTTTGAGCCCAATTCGATAAGTCGCCATTTACTGGATAACTAAAGCCAGTATCTGAAACATATTCTGTGAAAATATTCTTTAATGATGCCGGGAGTTTAGTAATCTCGGGGCTAACGCTAAATGCTAAACCTGTTGCATACCCGGGCGTCGGATACGGATCTTGGCCCACAATCACTACGCGATAATGGTTAATCGGGTAAGTAAAGACGCGAAGCACATTTCTATAAGCAGGAGCAATTCGCTGCGCAGTAATTACCTCCTGAATCTTGGTAAGTTCAGATTGATGCTCAGCGAATAAAGGCTGCCAACTCTTATCGATTTGCGCGAGCAAAGAACCGAGCACCTTCTTTGGTAACCGTAAGCGGATAATTGAATACGTCAGAAACGTTAGGGGTGGTCAAGACTTCATCAATCTCGCCGGCGTAAGCAATTTTGCCATTTTTGATAAGCAGTGCATGTGTGGTGCCGACCGGGATTTCTTCTAGATGGTGAGTAACGATAATTGAAGCGGGTGACGATGGATCACTGGCGAAAGTTGCGAATCGAGCTAAGAGATCTTCGCGTCCGGGCAGGTCTAATCCGGAAGTTGGTTCATCTAACAAAATTAATTCCGGATCAACCATTAAAGCTCGCGCGATCGTTACTCGTTTGCGTTCACCCTCACTTAAGGTTCCGTAAGCGCGATCACCCAGTGGGCGAACTCCAAAAGTTGTCAGAAGCGCAATAGCTCGAGACTCATCCCAAAGA
>CAJAFH010000059.1 GCA_903939005.1 uncultured Actinomycetes bacterium
CGAAGCAGCAGCACGCTTGTTAAAAACGGGTGGGCTATTAGCAATCGAACATACCGAAACTCAAGGCGAGGCAATTGCGAAATTACTCAACGAAGACTTTCATCAAATTGCACTTCATCAAGATTTAACTGGACGGCCACGTTGGACCAGTGCGCTGAGGAAGAACTCATGAGCGAAATAATTAAGTTAGAACCAGAAGATTTCGCGGCTCAGGTAGCTCTGGCTGCAAAAGCAATTCGTGATGGTTATGTAATCGTGGTGCCACTTGAACATAGCTATGCATATCTCTGCGATGCCTTTAGTCATGACGCCGTTCGCACAATGCATGTAATGCGTGGAGACGCGCTTGGTGTAGCAGCTCAAGTTTTAATTTCAGATGCAGCTCGAGCAGTTGGAATTATTCGTGATTCAAATGAAGATCTGCAAAAGTTAACCAGTGCATTTTGGCCCGGCTTATTGTCCGTAACAGCTAAACCACAGTTAGCGCTTAACTGGGATCTTGGCGATGATCGCAATTTAGATCGCATCAATGTTCGTGTTCCTGCTGCCGAATTCGCACGTGCAATAACAGCTGAAGTAGGTCCGTTGGCAACCGCAAGTGCAACACTTGCTGGACAACATGCGATAAATAGCATCGATGACATCTCAATTGATGGAACTCATTTGGCTTTGATTTTTGACGGTGGCGTATTAGCCAAAGGTCAGCCAACGACAATCATCGAAACCACTGAAACTGGGCTCAAAGTAGGGCGAATTGGGGCGATTTCACAGGCGCAATTGGTCGAAGTCACGCCTGATATTGCACTGATTGGCAACTAGTTTTAATCGGCTTCCTAATAGGATTCAGGCATGAGCGACGATACTTTTTACGGCCCAGATTTCGAGCTACTTTCCAAACAAGATCCAGATATTGCTGGAGTTGTTTTATCTGAGCTAAAGCGTCAACAACAGAACTTGCAGCTAATTGCTAGCGAGAACTTTACATCTCGCGCTGTTTTAGCGGCACTTGGTTCAACTCTTTCAAATAAATATGCCGAAGGTTATCCAGGCAAGCGCTACTACGGCGGTTGTGAAGAAGTAGATAAGGCCGAAATCATTGCGATTGATCGCGCTAAAGAACTTTTCGGAGCCGATCACGCAAATGTGCAACCACATTCAGGTGCAAGTGCAAACGTTGCGGTTTACCAAGCATTTACTAAACCTGGCGACACTGTGCTTGCAATGTCGCTGCCTCACGGCGGTCACTTAACTCATGGTTCAAAAGTTAACTTTTCCGGTAAGTGGTTTAACGTTGTTTCATATGGAGTTCGCGAAGACAACGAGCTAATTGATTACGATCAATTGCGCGATCTTGCGATAGCTAATAAGCCAAAAATGATTTGTAGCGGTGCTACCGCTTATCCAAGTTTGATTGACTTCGAAAAAGTTCGCCAGATTTGCGATGAAGTAGGCGCAATCATGTGGGTTGATGCGGCGCACTTCATTGGTCTAGTGGCCGGAAAAGCGATTCCGTCGCCTGTGCCGTATGCAGATGTTGTTTCATTTACAACTCATAAAGTTTTGCGTGGTCCACGCGGTGGCATGATCTTGACTAAAGCAGAACACGCAGCAGCTATCGACAAGGCAGTTTTCCCAGGCATGCAAGGTGGCCCAATCATGTCGGCAGTTGCTGGCAAAGCTGTGGCGCTTAAAGAATGCGCTCAGCCGGCTTATCAAAAGTACGCCAAGGACGTTATTACTAACGCTAAAGCCCTTGCTGCCGGCTTAGAAGCCGAGGGAATGCGCGCAGTTTCCGGCGGTACTGAGACTCACTTAGCGCTTATCGATATTCGTAGCACCGGCGTTAATGGCAAAGTTGCTGACGAACGATGCGGGTTAGCTGGTATCAGCTTGAATAAGAATTCAATTCCATATGACCCAGAAGCGCCATCAGTAACCAGTGGTATTCGCGTTGGTTCGCCAGCGACGACCACCCAAGGTATGGGTGTTAACGAAATGAAAACTATTGCTAACTTAATTGCTCGCGCAGTTAAGAATGAAGACGAGAGTAAATTTGCTGGAATCAAGGCTGAAGTTCATGCTTTGACTGCGCAATTCCCCATCTACGAAGCTTAAGCAGCTCGATTTTAAATGCGTGAATATCTAGTAACTCTGCTGATCGCAGCAGCGCTCTGCTATTTGATCACACCGCTAGTTCGCAAGTACGCAATTAAGTTTGGCGCAGTTGCTCAAGTTCGTACCCGCGATGCACACACCACTCCGACTGCTCGTTGGGGCGGGGTAGCGATGTGGCTTGCAATGACCTTTACCTTCTTGATCGTCAATCACTTCTCATTAGTTGGAAAATCATTTGGCCGCGAAGCTCAAGGAATTTTCTTGGCCGCCACATTTATAGTTTTACTGGGCATGGCAGATGATCGATATGAACTTGATTCGCTTACTAAGTTAGCCGGCCAGGCATTGGCTGCTGGAATTTTATTGCTCTACGGTGTTCAAGTTCTCTGGATTCCGGCCAGTGAAGTTATTACCTTGCCGGCCAGCATTGGTCAGTTCTTAACTGTTTTAATTGTGCTGGTAACGATAAATGCGGTTAATTTCATTGATGGCTTAGATGGTCTAGCTGCCGGAATTGTTGCCGTATCTGCTGCTGCATTCTTTGCTTTTTCTTACTTATTAGCAGTTGTTTACGGCTTCTCGCGCGCTGGTGCTCCTTCGCTGATGACGGCCGTGATAATCGGAGTTTGTATTGGTTTCTTGCCACATAACTGGCACCCAGCTCGCATCTTCATGGGTGATTCTGGTTCGATGTTGCTTGGCTTAGTTTTAGCTTCATCTGCAATTACTTTAACTGGTCAGATTGATCCGAATGCAATTTCTGAGGCAAAACTAGGTCCAACTTTGTTACCGCTGTTTTTACCTTTTGCAGTTTTAGCAATTCCACTTTCAGATTTAGTACTGGCAATTATCAGACGTTTGGCAAAAGGAAAATCACCTTTCTCGCCCGATAAAGAACACCTTCATCACCGATTGATGAGTGCGGGCAAGACACAACAGCGAACAGCAGTGATTATGTATTTAGCAACAGCCACAATTGCATTTCCAGTAACGATCGCTGCATTTGAGCCAATTTGGGTTGCAGCACTTTCGGCAGTAGTTCTATTGGCAATGACAATTTCGGTGTATCGATTGAAACTTGAAAAGGTGGCGGAAGTTAATGGCTAAAAATGATCCAGAGAGTCAGTTACTGCGCGGAGCTTTAATTCCCTCATTCGCAGTTGGTGCGGTTGCAATCGCAATTGCTACTTTCGCGCAAGGTCGAGCTGGGTTATTTGGAGCGCTGCTCGCTCAGTTCATTGTAGTGATCTTTTTTGCTGTGCATCTCTTTGTCTCGAGGCTTTCAACCAAATTAGACCCACTGAGCACTTTTGCACTTGCGCTCTTTTCTTACTTTGCCAAACTTCTCTTACTAACTGGATTCCTAATTGCCTTAACTCGACTCACTTCGCGCGATACGATTGATCGAGCCAGTTTTGGCCTGACCGCAATTGCGCTGACTTTTGCCTGGCTAGGCGGGGAAATTGCTAGTTACCTGAAATTGCGGTTGCATTTACCCCTGCCCCCTAACCCGGGCGAGACTAAATAGGCAAGGAGCTCGAAATGGCAATGAAAGATGAAGGCAACGCCCTCTGGTCGATCTTTGGCTATCTCCTTTCCGGCATGCTCTTTTGGGGCGGGGTTGGATACGGGCTCGATCAGTGGCTCAACCAGGGCTATTTCCTCTTAATTGGCCTACTGCTCGGAATTGGCGCTGCGATCTATCTGGTTTGGCTCCGTTTCGGCCGCGAATAAAGCGCCTTTTCCACTTCTGACCTTGATAAGTCTCAGCCGCTAGTAACCCAATCCACAGCGGTTGGATTTCACACAGGTGCCCCCGAAGCCATAAGGTTGCCCCGTCTTAGTTGGTATACGGATTAAAAAGGGGTGTGCGTGCGCTCGCTATTTAGACTTAGCGGAGAAGGCGAAGGATTCGTCCCGCCAAGCAGCAATGACTTTGAATTGCCACCCGTTTTTGGCGATAACGCATTTACCACCAAACCAATTCTCTTAGTTTTTCTCTCAGTAATTTTAGTTTCAGTTTTCTTCTTACTTTCATCACGTAAAGCAGCAGTTGTGCCTTCCAAGCTGCAATTCGCTGGTGAATCAATCTATAGCTTTGTGCGCAATGACCTAGGCCGCGACATTATCGGCCACGAATTCATGCGCTTTGTGCCTTACTTATTCACACTATTTACTTTCGTGCTAACTAATAACATATTTGGAATTGTGCCGTTCTTGCAATTCCCAACCATGTCACGCGTGAGCTTCCCGTATGTCTTGGCCGTATTTACCTTCGTAGTTTTCCACTACGTTGGAATTCGCAAGCAAGGCATCGTTAAATATCTCAAAGACATCATGTTCATGCCTGGTGTCCCAAAGCCAGTTTATATTTTGCTAACTCCAATTGAATTAGCAACTTTCTTCTTAGTTCGCCCGCTAACACTTTCACTTCGTTTATTCGCGAATATGTTTGCCGGCCACTTACTACTTCTAGTTTTCATCTTGGGTGGAGAACATCTATTCCAAGGTGTGCTCGGTTTGAAGTTGATCAGTCCATTTGCTTTCGCATTTGGTATCGGTCTTACTTTCTTCGAGTTCATGGTCCAATGTCTACAGGCGTACATCTTTACTCTGTTGACCGCTCTATATATCGCCGGCGCCCTTGCCGACGAGCACTAGCTATAAAAAACTAATAACTAACGAAAGGTAAGAAAATGACAGGCACACTCAACCTGGTCGGTTATGGCCTCTCTGCAATCGGACCCGCGATTGCAACCGGAATGATCTTCGCTGCATACATCAGTGGCGTAGCTCGTCAACCTGAAGCACGCAGCGTTCTACAGCCAATTGCCTTCCTTGGATTCGCACTTGCTGAAGCGCTTGCACTATTCGGTCTAGTTCTAGCTTTCGTTCTCTAATCCAGCGATCTATTTAAACCAGAAGCAATTAGAGAAAATCTAGAGATAGGTAACTAATGGAGAATTCACTTTATGCAGCAGCGGAGAAAGTTAATCCGCTTGTTCCGCATACAGCCGAGCTAATTGTTGGCGCAGTTGCCTTCCTCTTGCTCTTCTTAGTTTTGCGTAGTCGTGTTGTGCCAATGTTTGAAAAAGCATTCACAGAGCGCACTGCTGCAATTCAAGGCGGTATGGAACGTGCTGAAAAAGCTCAACTCGAAGCTCAACGCGCATTAGCGCAGTACAACGATCAGCTTTCAACGGCTCGCGAAGAAGCGCAGAAGATGCGCGAAGACGCACGAGTTCAAGGAACTGCGATTGTTGAAGAACTTCGAGTTAAGGCGCAAGAAGAAGCAGCGCGCATCACTGCAGCTGCACATGCATCGATCGAGTCCGAACGTCAGCAAGCCGTTACTTCACTTCGCAGTGAAGTGGGCGCACTTGCAGTTGAACTCGCATCAAAGATCGTCGGCGAAGCGCTAGATGACCAGGCTCGACAATCACGTATTGTCGATCGCTTCCTTGATGATCTCGAGAAGTCAAAGAAATAAGAGAAAGAGAATATGAGCGCATTTCTAGGTGGCAGTAGCCGGCAATCTTTACAGGTTGCTCGCGGTGCACTTGATGTTGCCGTAAAAGGCGCAACAGGTGCTGCAGCTTCATCGTTAAGCGCTGAACTCTTTGTTGTGGCGAAGACTCTGCATGGTTCACTTTCATTACGTCGTGCGATCACTGATCCATCACGTGATGCCAGCGCCAAAGAAACTCTCGTTAAAGATCTATTCAAATCTCTATCAGCTCCAGCAATTGATTTAACTGCCAAAGTTTCATCACTTCGCTGGTCAAACTCAGGTGATCTAGTAAACGTGCTTGAGCAATTGGCGATTGAAGCGCAAGCATCTGCAGCCAATATCGATGGCGCTCTAGATCGCGTAGAAGATGAGCTATTTGCAGCTGAACAGGC
>CAJAFH010000060.1 GCA_903939005.1 uncultured Actinomycetes bacterium
AATGCTCGACTATGTAAAAGTTGATCACGAGGCCGACCCTTACTCTGTTGCCTACACAATTGCGCTCAATGCGTTAGTTGCTCGGGCGAAGAGTAAGGGCGAGCTCGTGGCTCACCTTAAAAAGCGCGGTATCGAAGATGAAGTAGCTGCGGCAACCATCTTTCGCCTACAAGAGGCTGGCCTTATAGATGACGAGGAATTCGCTCGCGCTTGGACTCAATCTCGTCATAATTCAAAGAAGTTATCAAAGCGCATTATTGCTGGCGAGCTTCGCACTCGCGGGGTCGATCAAAATTCAATCGATGCCGCCCTCGATGAGATAGATGATGAAGCTGAATATCGAATGGCATTTGAACTTGCCATGAAGAAATACAACACGATGTCCCGGCAAGCACCAGATGTGCAAGTGCGCCGAATTCAAAGTTTGCTACAACGTAAAGGATTTAGTTTCGGCGTTATTGGGCGAGTACTGCGCGAACTAGGTATTGAAGTTAAATATTAATTATTTTTTTCAAGGTGCTCAGTTAATCGAGCAGCAGTAGCAACAACTGCGGCAGCATGAACGCGGCCAGGCTGGCGACCAAGACGTTCAATTGGTCCGCTAATACTCACAGCAGCAATAACTTTTCCATTTGGTCCACGCACTGGCGCGGAAACTGATGCCACACCAACTTCACGTTCGCCAACAGATTGTGCCCAACCACGACGTCGGTCTGCGGACAAGTGCGCTGCGGTAAAGCGAGCACCCTTTAAACCACGGCTGATGCGTTCGGAATCTTCCCAAGCAAGAAGAATTTGCGCCGCAGAACCGGCCTGCATAGTTAAGTTCGAACCAACTGGCACCGAATCGCGCAGACCAGATAAACGTTCTGCGACAGCAACGCAGATGCGCACATCGCCTTGGCGACGATAAAGCTGCGCGCTTTCACCTGTGGCATCGCGCAGAGCGGCGAGGGCTGGGGCAGCAGCGGCTAACAAACGATCTTCGCCGGCCGCGGCTGCTAATTCGGCGCTACGTGGCCCCAAAATAAAACGACCAGTTAAATCACGGGTTACTAAGCGATGATGCTCAAGAGCTACGGCCAAACGGTGCGCCGTAGGGCGAGCGATACCTGTTGCTGCGACAAGTTCGGCCAATGAGTGCGGGCCAGATTCCAGGCAAGCCAGAATTCCTACGGCTTTATCTAATACGCCGACTCCGCTATTCTTCTTGTCCACGCACTGATATTAGCATCCCATTTAATGAGATGCCAGTGTTTAGGATATTTAGGAGTTGTTATGGGAAAGACGCTAGCCGAGAAGATCTGGCAAGAACATGTGGTGCGCGCAAAAGAGGGCGAACCAGACCTGATCTATATCGACCTACATTTAATTCATGAGGTAACTAGCCCACAGGCATTCGATGGTTTGCGTTTAAGCAATCGCAAAGTTCGTCGGCCAGATCTAACTATTGCAACTGAAGATCACAATGTGCCAACTCAAAACATTAATTTGCCGATTGCCGATCCAGTATCAAAGCTGCAAGTAGATACCTTGCGTTCTAACTGCGCAGAATTTGGCGTTCGAATTCACTCACTGGGCGATGCTGAGCAAGGAATCGTGCACGTGGTTGGTCCACAATTAGGTTTAACACAACCGGGTTTAACAATTGTTTGCGGTGATTCACATACTTCAACCCATGGTGCTTTTGGCGCACTTGCTTTCGGAATTGGTACCAGCGAAGTAGAGCATGTGCTGGCAACTCAAACGCTACCGCTTCAACGACCAAAGACCATGGCCATAAATGTCAACGGAAAATTAAAGCCTGGCGTAACTAGCAAGGACATCATCTTGGCCATCATCGCCAAGATTGGTACCGGCGGCGGTCAAGGTTATGTAATCGAATATCGCGGCGAAGCTATTCGTGAACTTTCTATGGAAGCGCGTATGACAGTTTGCAACATGTCTATCGAAGCTGGTGCTCGTGCAGGTTTAATCGCACCAGATGAAACAACTTTTGCTTACATCAAGGGCAAGCCACACGCACCTGAAGATTTCGATGCCGCAGTTTCCTATTGGAAAACACTATTTACTGACGCCGATGCTAAGTTCGATGTCGAAGTAGATCTAGATGCAGATGATCTAGAGCCTTTTGTCACTTGGGGAACTAACCCAGGTCAAGGAATATTCCTAAATGCAAATGTTCCTAACCCAGCCGATATTCTTGACGCCGAAGAACGTGGCGCAGCCGAGCGGGCCTTGGTTTATATGGGTTTAACAGCAGGTCAACCAATGAAGAGCGTGGCTATCGACACGGTGTTCTTGGGGTCTTGCACAAATGGTCGCATTGAAGATTTACGTGCAGCCGCTGAAATTCTTAAAGGTAAAAAGATTTCAACTTCACTTCGCATGTTAGTTGTGCCTGGTAGTGCTCGAGTTCGTCTGCAAGCAGAGGCAGAAGGTCTAGATAAAGTATTTATTGATTCCGGAGCTGAGTGGCGAAACGCTGGTTGCTCAATGTGTCTGGGTATGAATCCAGATCAATTGAAACCAGAAGAGCGTTCAGCTTCTACTTCAAATCGTAACTTCGAAGGTCGTCAAGGCAAGGGTGGGCGTACCCACTTGGTTAGCCCGCTAGTTGCAGCAGCTACCGCACTTCGCGGAACTCTTTCATCACCTGCGGATCTGTAAGGAGAATAGACATGGAAAAATTTGTAACTCACGTAGGCACTGGTGTCCCGCTACGTCGTAGCAATGTTGATACCGATCAAATCATTCCGGCCGTTTACTTAAAGCGCGTTACACGTAGCGGCTTTGAAGATGGTCTCTTTGCCGCTTGGCGCAGCGATCCAGATTTTGTTTTGAATCAACCTGAATTTAAGAACGGCACAGTTCTAGTTGCTGGTGCTGATTTCGGCACTGGTTCATCTCGCGAGCATGCTGTCTGGGCGCTACAGAACTATGGTTTCAAAGTTGTGATCTCTTCACGCTTCGCCGATATTTTTCGAGGTAACTCGCAAAAAGGTGGCTTGCTGACAATTCTGCTTAGCCAAAGCGAGGTCGAAGATCTTTGGGTGGCGATTGAAGCTAATCCAGCCCTGGCAATCACAGTTAACTTAGAAGCAAAGACTGTCTCCCATGGTGAGC
>CAJAFH010000061.1 GCA_903939005.1 uncultured Actinomycetes bacterium
AACTGCAGAACGTGTTGCTGATAAAGCAGCTCATGAAGCAGAACGCGCAGCCTTTGAAGCACTTGTTGCAAAAACAATCGGTGTTGATGCGGCTGTAATTAAGACTCGCTTAGCTGCAGGTGAAACACTTGGCGCAATTGCTGGCACAAAGAAGGCAGCTCTTATTGACGTAATTGTTGCTGACAAAACAAAGCACATTGATGCCGCTGTAACTGCTGGAAAGTTAACTGCTGCACAAGCCACAACTATGAAGGCTGGGCTTGTTGCACATGTAACTGCTGAAGTTGACTCAGTTCGTGGTCCTAAGGGTGGACATGGAATGGGTGGCCATAAAGGTCACAAAGGCGGCAAGGGTGGACATGGTCCTAAAGGTGGACATGGTCCTAAGGGTGGAATGACTCCTCCTGCAGCTGGAACAACATCAGTTACACCTTCTTCTTACAAGGCTTAATCGCTAAGTAAGGAAAATTTCTAACATATAGATCCTCCTTCCGTAGGGCGAAAACCCGTCACCAAGAACATCGGTGGCGGGTTTTCTCATGATTAGATTCGCACATGCGTATTCATATCGGTAGTGATCATGCGGGCCTTGAGTTAAAGAACGCTTTATCTGATTACTTAACTGGCAAGGGCCACGAAGTTAAAGATCACGGTCCCTTTGAATATGACGCACTTGATGACTACCCCGTCTTTTGTATTCCAGCTGCGCAAGCAACAGCTGCCGAACCAGGCTCTTTTGGCATTGTTATTGGCGGTTCTGGCAACGGCGAGCAAATGGCGGCAAATAAAGTTAACGGCGTTCGCGCAGCTTTGGTGTGGAGTTTAGAAACTGCCAAGCTTGCTCGCGAACATAACAATGCAAATGTGATTTCAGTTGGTGGTCGTTTGCATTCAATCGAAGATTGCCAATCATTTATCGATGCTTTCCTGGCCACACCATTTAGTGGCGATGAGCGACATATTCGTCGCATTAATCAGATGAGCAACTTCGAAACAACTGGCGAAATAAAGTAATTACTTCTTTATAAATCTAAAGTCAGCAACTGGGTGTTCTTTATTTATTCCCTGATCTTCAAAGCGTGTTAGTGGTCGCCAATCAGGGCGATCAACTTCTCCCCCGGTAAAGAAAGTTTGTTTGGTAAATTCTTCAGCAATCCACTCTGCATATGGCTGCCAATCAGTTGCAATGTGAAAAAAAGCACCGGGCTTTAATTTTGCAGCCACTGCTGCAATAAATTCTTGATTCACAATGCGACGTTTGAAATGTCGCGCTTTTGGCCAAGGATCAGGAAAGAATAAATGCACGCCATCAAGGGAAGAATCAAGAATCATCTGCTCAAAAACTTCGAAGGCATCGCCTTCAATTGTGCGCACATTTTTTAGTTCGAGCTCTTCAATGCGCAAAAGTAATTTGCCGATGCCCGGGCGGTGAACCTCAACTGCTAAGTAGCCAGTTGTGGGATCGCTAAGTGCAATCTGCGCAGTCGCCTCACCCATACCAAAGCCAATTTCCATAATGATTCGCTCAGAATTTGGAAATAACTCCGCCAGGTTAATTTTCCGATCCGAATATTCGATGCCGAAAACCGGCCACAGGCGATCCCAAGCCTCTTGCTGGCCCTCGGTAATCCGGCGCCCGCGTAATTTGTATGACCTGACCGCTCTGCTTTCCACTAGAGCACTCTTTCATGCTTAGATTGCGAACCCCAATCGGGA
>CAJAFH010000062.1 GCA_903939005.1 uncultured Actinomycetes bacterium
AAGATGGTTGCGCTGCACGGAACTTCGATCGCTCGAGTTCCACTTGCGTCAGCAACTGACAAGCTAAAGACCGTTGATCCTTCACTTTACGCAGAGGCTGAGGTTTTCTTCGGATAATTGGTCAACACCAATACCTAAGATTCTCTATTCTTAACCCATGACTTCTTCCCTGGATAATCTATTCACGCCTGGTCTCGTTGCGGCCCAACAACCGCAGTGGCCAGGTGGCTTAGATGGCGAGCCGGTAACTAAGGCTGTTAATCAGTTGAAAGCTTTCCCGCCGCTAGTTTTCGCGGGCGAATGCGATAACTTAAAAGCCAAAATTGCTTTAGCTGCTGAAGGAAAAGCATTCTGGTTACAAGGTGGCGACTGCGCTGAAACTTTTGTGGCAGCAACTGCTGATTCAATTCGTAATCGCATCAAGACAATTTTGCAGATGGCAGCTGTATTGCAGTACTACTCAAGTTTGCCAGTTGTAAAAGTTGGTCGCATGGCCGGACAATTTGCTAAGCCACGATCAAATGACAATGAAACTCGTGGCGATGTGACTCTACCGGCCTACCGAGGAGATGCGGTAAATGATCTTGAGTTCACCCTCGAGTCCCGCACACCAGATCCAGATCGTTTAGTTCGGGTTTACAACACATCATCTGCAACTCTGAACTTAGTTCGTGCATTTACCCAAGGTGGTTTTGCAGATCTGCGCCAGGTGCACGAATGGAATAAAGGTTTTATTCGCGATAGTTCAGTAGGCGAGCGTTACGAAGCGATGGCTCAAGAAATTGGTCGCGCACTCGCGTTTATGACTTCTGCCGGAGTTAGCCCCGAAGAATTCAAGACAGTTGATTTCTACTCCAGTCATGAAGCTTTGATTCTGGAATATGAAAAGGCGCTAACTCGAATCGATTCACGTACTGATCTTCCGTACGATGTTTCAGCGCACTTCCTCTGGATCGGCGAGCGCACACGTCAACTAGATGGTGCACATATTGATTTCGCATCAAAAATTCGCAATCCAATCGGCGTAAAGCTGGGGCCAAAGTCCACAGTTGCAGATGCCCTAACTTTGATCGATCGGTTAGATCCAGATCGCGAACCAGGCCGCTTAACATTTATCACGCGCATGGGCGCAGGTAAGATTCGCGAAGTTCTGCCAGCTTTAGTCGATGGCGTTACAAAGTCAGGGGCGAAAGTTCTTTGGGTCTGTGATCCAATGCATGGCAATACTTACGAAGCTCCAAGTGGCTATAAGACCCGCAAATTTGATGATGTACTCGATGAAGTAAAAGGCTTCTTCGAAGTTCATAAGTCACTGGGTACGCACCCGGGTGGCATTCATATCGAGCTCACTGGCGATGATGTAACTGAGTGCGTAGGCGGCGGCGAGCAGATTTCACACGAGGATCTATCTTCCCGCTACGAGAGCGCCTGCGATCCACGCCTAAATCATTCGCAATCACTTGAGTTAGCATTTTTAGTAGCGGAGATGTTGCGCGACCGTTAAGTTTTACCTGTGACGCTTTTAATTACCACCAGCAAGACTCCGATTGGCAATCTAAATTTAATTGCCGATGAACATGTCTTGCTCGGAGCGAATCTTTCAAATATCTCTGCGCTAAAGGCAAGCTTGGATATAGCCGATCAGAACCGTGAAATCAAAGTGGTTAAAAACATTCCGATTATTAGCGACTTGATTGCTGATTACTTTGATGGTGATATTTCAGCGATCAATGGAATCTCAGTAAGACAACCAGGTGCGACATTTTCTCAGTCAGCTTGGAAAGCAATGCGCAAAGTAAAAGCGGGCGCAGTGATTTCTTATGCCGATTTAGCAGACCGTGCTGGTTCAGCAGCTGCAGTACGAGCAGCCGGAACAGCGTGTGCGAAAAATGCCATCATGTTAGTCGTGCCTTGTCATCGCATCGTTAAAAGTGGCGGTGCTCTAGGAAATTATGCCTACGGTATTAACAAAAAAGAGTGGCTTTTAAGCCACGAGGGCGCGCTTTAAAACTTCGATTGCATAAGCGGTTCCGGCATCATCAATATCTAAATGCGTAACAAGACGAGCATACTTTGGCCCCAAGGCACCAATTAGTAAGCCTTCGGCTTTGCAACGAGTAGCAAGTTCGGCTGCAGTAATACTCAATTCAGCTAAATCCAGACCAACGATGTTTGTCTGAACATTTGCGGGATCAATTACTGAGGGAACTACCGCATTTAGTGCAACTGCAATCTCTTTAGCACGACGATGATCTTCGGCTAAGGGAGCAATATTGTGATCAAGTGCGTAATGACCAGCTGCTGCAAGTAAACCAACTTGGCGCATTCCAGCGCCGTATCGCTTGCGCCATACTCGAGCCTTAGTAACGCGCTCTTTAGTTGAAAGCATTACCGAACCAATTGGTGCACCTAAACCTTTAGACAAGCAGACGCTGATGGTCTCGAAGTATTTTCCATACTCTAAGAACGAAACCCCACTAGCAACGTGGGCATTCCAAATGCGGGCACCATCTAAATGCAGTGCTAAACCAAGCTTTTGGGCACCTGCATGAAGGGCAGCAATCTCAGAAATTGGCTGCACTGTGCCGCCACCAAAGTTATGGGTATTTTCAACCGCTATTGCAGTCGTTGAAACTAAGTAGGGCCCAGATTCAGGGCGAGCAATTTCAAGTGCATCTGCGGCAACTAACAAACCATTTACGGCCGGCCAAGTACGAGTGGTGATCCCAGAGAAAACTGCCGCAGCCCCAAGTTCGGCGCGAACAATATGTGAATTCGTCTCAGCTAAAAGTTCTTCACCTGGTGCAACCAACATGCGAATTGCTAATTGATTAGCTAATGAGCCAGTAGGGGTAAATACGCCCGCCTCTTTGCCAAACATGGCGGCAACGCGTTCTTCAAGTGAGTTAACCGTTGGATCATCGCCATAGACATCATCGCCAACCGGGGCGCTAGCAATTGCTTCGCGCATTGCAGCCGATGGGGCAGTGACGGTATCTGAACGAAGGTCAACTCTC
>CAJAFH010000063.1 GCA_903939005.1 uncultured Actinomycetes bacterium
GCTAAGGTCAGCTCAGTTACTGGCTCATCGACGACCATTAAAATCGCTTCAATTGAACGCTCAAGTTCTACATTAGACATTTTCGCCCTCGCTATCTTCTAAGACCACTGGAATATCAAACTCATCGGATACTTCAACTTCACCAGATTCACTACCCACCCAACTGATCTGAAGCTCCCCCAACGCTGCAACCTGATCAAAGCGAAGCACACCTTGGCGGTATAGATCGAGCAGACTTAGGAACCGAGCAACTACAACCAAGGTGCTGCTGGCATCGGCAATCAGGCTTCGGAAGCTCAAGGTTTTTGATCTACGCAAAGCCTCAACCACGCCTTTAGACTCTTCGGCCACGCTCACAAGCGGCATATGAAGGTGCTCAACTGAAACTAAAGCTGGGGTCTTTGGAGTAAGAACGCGGTCAGCAATGGCGGCAAAGCGCTCTGCGCCGACGCCAATTAATACCTCAGGTAGCAACGCGGAAAGCGCCGGATCGAGGGCTACAACGCGCGGGAAAGCCTTGTCTTGCAGGGTTATGCGATCGCCAAAGGTGGCAGCAATTTCCTTAAATGCGCGGTACTGCAGCAAACGAGCGAAAAGTAAATCGCGAGCTTCAAGTAGGGCCAGATCTTCTTCATCCTCGACTTCACCCGAAGGAAGAAGGCGTGCGGCTTTGAGATCAAGCAAGGTGGCTGCAACAACTAGGAACTCAGTGGCTTGATCGAGGCGCCAACCTTCTCCTGATAGCTCTAGGGCACGAATGAAGGCGATAAATTCATCGGTTACCAAGCTCAAGGAAATCTCGGTGATGTCGAGTTTGTGGCGCGAGATCAGCTGAAGCAGCAGATCAAAGGGGCCATCGAAGTTAGATAAGTGGACGCTGAATTCGTTGCTGGGTGCGCTCGGTTCGATGGCATCAGATGCGACATCGATTCCTGAAGTATTAGTGACCGGCGTTTCCACGGGTGAACACTACTTGCTCGGGGGGCTATTCGATGCGTAGGCTCACGCACCTAAGCAGAAAGAGGTTTAACGCTTGAACGCTAAATCGACATTTGAAGAGGATGTGGCCACAACAGCCAACCTCTTAGGAAAGACACCTAAAAACTTTCGTGTTCCCCCTGCTCCGCAAGATGGTCTGCCGGCAAAGGTAATTGCGCTTTTTAACCAAAAGGGCGGCGTTGGTAAGACAACTTCAACAATTAATTTGGGTGCTGCGTTAACTGAACTTGGTCGCAAAGTATTACTAGTCGACTTCGACCCACAAGGTGGTTTATCACTTGGTCTTGGCGTAAATGCTCACAGCTTGCCGCTAGAACAAACTGTTTATTACGCGTTAATGGATCCGACTGCTGACGTCGATCAGATTATTTTAAAGTCATCAGTTCCGGGGCTAGATTTCTTGCCTGCCAACCGTGACTTAGGAACAGCTGAAACCACACTCGGTGCTGAAATCGGCGGACAACAGTTCTTAAAGCGCACTTTGAATACATTAAAAGATCGTTACGACGTTATCTTGATTGACTGCCAACCAACTATGGGTCAGTTAACAATCAACGCACTTGTTGCAGCTGATGAAGTAATCGTTCCATTGCAATGTGAATATTTTGCGTTGCATGGATTCATTGAATTAAAGGGCAATCTCGATAAAGTCAAGAATTTCCTTAATCCAGATTTAAAGTTAATTGGAATCTTGGCAACTATGTATGAACGAAAGACTGTTCACAATCGTGAAGTTCTAACCACAATTCTTGAGAAATATCCAGAAGATGTTTTCGAAACAATCATCGCGAAAACTATTCGTTTCCCAGAAACAACGGTTGTTGGCGAACCAATCACAACTTATGCCAGCTCATCAGGTGGAGCTGCTTCATACCGACGTTTAGCCCGTGAACTAATTGCCCGAGGAGGCGCCCGATGACCCGCAGAGCTAGCTTGCCTGGTGCCGATGAATTATTCCGCACTAACTCCCCCGCATTAAGTGCAGTACGTCAGAGCGCCCCTGAACCAATTATTGAAGCGCCAAGTACTTCGGTTGCACCAACTCGTTCTTCGAGCAAAAAAGGCGTCCGTTCAATTCCGCGTCGTCGCGTTACTTCAGTCGAGAAATCACCAACTGGTCGCGAACGCCATGACGAAAAAATCACGATCTATCTTTCCTCAGATGAGCTCTTTGATCTTGATCAAGCACGACTAATGCTGCGCGGAGATCTTGGTTTAGCAGTAGATCGCGGCCGTATTGTTCGCGAATCTATCGCGGTGATAGTGGCTGATCTCGAAGCTAAAGGCGATCAAAGTATTCTTGCTCGCCGCTTACGCAATCAGTAATTCCGAAGCAAAAAACTCGTGTTAACGCGCTCTTGGGTGCGCTGAACTATAACTCTCACGAATTTTGTCGATCGTGATCAGTGTGTAAATCTGAGTTGTGGTCACTGAAGCGTGCCCTAATAACTCCTGAACAACACGAATATCAGCGCCACCGTCTAGCAAATGAGTAGCGTACGAGTGCCGGAAAACGTGTGGTGAAACCTTGCTTGTGATACCTGCTCGTTCAGCTGCGGTAAGAACTATTTGCCACGTACTTTGCCGAGAAATACGAGTGCCTTTTTGATTTAAGAAGAGAGCGCCATTCATCGAGCTCTCTTTGCGACCAGACTTTGCCGCTAAATCAGGACGGGTACGCACCAAATAATTATCAATAGCTGCCACTGCAAACTTTCCCAGTGGAACTATGCGTTCCTTGCCACCTTTGCCGCGTATGCGAAGAGTCGTAATTTCATCGCCATTCAAATTAGATTTCGCGAAATCACTTAAGTTAATGCCGATGACTTCGCTTACTCGAGCCCCAGAACTATAGAGAAGTTCGAGCATCGCGTGATCGCGCAATGAAATTACATCGCCCTCTCTTAGCCCCGCATCGATAAGCGAAGCTACTTCAGAAACCGTAAGCGCTTTAGGTAATCTTCGAGCAGATTTATTGTGCGAAATTTCCGTTGTCGGATCGACAATTCCGTGTTCGCGATTTTGATATTTATAGAACGTGCGTACCGCACTCATTATTCGATTGATGCTGGCCGGTGCTAATTCATGAGCTTTCAATGAACTTTCAAAAGCGGTGATATCCGTACTATTCACAGCATTGGTATCGACCGATTGCGCATCAAAGTATTCAATTAATTTTCGCAGATCGCGTTCGTAAGCCGCAATTGAATTTGCCGCTAGACCTCGCTCGATCCGTAAGTGATCGAGGAAGCTATTAACCGATTGGCGAAAACTCATAAGCATGGGCCTGTGCTACGGCTTGATAACGTACTTTTCCGCCACTGATATTCAACCCTTTTGCCAAGGCTGGATCTTTAGCTATTGCGGTCTCCCAACCAAGATTGGCTAGAGCTAGTGTGTAAGGCATCGTCGCATTCGTTAAGGCATAGGTAGAAGCAACTGGAACCGCACCCGGCATATTTGCAACGCAATAGAAGATCGAGTTGTGCACTTTAAAGGTTGGCTCCGCGTGAGTAGTCGGCTTTGAATCTTCAAAGCATCCGCCTTGATCAATAGCAATGTCCACTAAGACTGAGCCATGTTTCATCCGTGAGACCAGTTCATTGCTCACTA
>CAJAFH010000064.1 GCA_903939005.1 uncultured Actinomycetes bacterium
CGGAAATTAGCAGTACGGAGGTAACTACTAGGAATGAACCAATTACATACGAAAAAGACCTAGGGCTGATTACCGAAGTGCCATCTGGAACCAACATTCGAGAGGTATCCCAAATAGTGATTAGGCCCAACAGTAAGAGGAAGCCCGCAAATGCGAGCTCCCCCTTACCTGCTTGAGTAACTTTGTTCAATTAAAGACCAAGGTCCTTAATCACGCCTGCAACAACCGGTAATTCGCTTGTCAAGAATGTCTTAAACGCATCCCCGCCAGCAAAATCATTATCCCAGTTATTAGCAGTTAGGAGCTTTGCCCAGGTAGGTGTGCCCTTAAGCGCATCTAGAACTTTGCAGAAGTTCAAGTAATCAGCTGCTGACAGATCAGCTGGCGCCATAACTCCACGCCAGTTTCCATAAACCATGTTGTAACCCTGTGCGATAAAGGTTAGACCTGGGTATCCAGCAAGCTTCTTCTTTGATGAAACACCAAGTACACGAAGTTTTCCAGAATCAACCATTGCTTTAAATTCAGTTGAACCAGAAACGCCAACTTGGGTTGCACCACTTAGAAGAGAGACAATAACTTCTGAACCACCTGAGTGAACTACATAGTTAAGGTTTTCTTTAACTGGAATACCTGCAGTCTTAAGTAAAGTACCAATTACTTGGTGATCTACTCCGCCTGAGTTACCGCCAGAAATAGCAATTGATTTGCCGCGCTTGCGAATGTCTTCAACAAGTTGCTTTAGATTCTTATACTTTGAGTTCGCAGGAACAACGATTGCATCGTATTCGCGCATCATCTTGGCAACTGGCTTTGAATCAAGAATGTTTAGCGTTGACTTATTAAGTGCAATTCCACCGGCCATTGCAATACCAGTAATTAGTGCTGCTTCTGGCTTATTCTTAATTTCTTGGAAGAAACCAAGACCAGTAGCTCCACCGGCACCTGGCTTAAATACTGAGCTGTACTCAGATAGCAAGCCTTCGGTCTTTAGCGAATCACTAATTCCATTCGAAGTCAGCGAATATCCGCCTGGGTTAGCAGGAACAACCCAATCAATATTCTTTAGTGGCTTTAGATCGGCATACCACCACTTAAGTTGGCCCTTCATAGTTCCAGTTGGAACGCTTAGGCAAGTTAAATCGCTGCCATTTACGCCTTTACCTTTTGCAACTGAGCCAGAGCGCGCACAATCTGCGCCAGTCTTAGCATTTGCTGCTCCGGTGACTGCTGCTTGAGCAGTTACGGCACCTGATGCGATTAGCGCAAAAGTCGTTACGACTACGCCTACGCGAGTTATTTTCTTCAACATAGAATAATTTCTCTCTATTCTTATTATGTAGCTCCGAGGATGGAGATTTGGCATAACCTAACTTTCCGCAGCGTGGAATAATAGTGAAAGCGGTAACAAAGAGGTAACGATTTTGCCCAAAATTCGAGCCCAATGAGGCTAGGGATTGCTCTACCAAGTCTCTTTAAAAAAGCTAAATTCCTCTAATCCGGCGTGCTGCGGCCATTGAAATTACCGCCGAAGAACCAAAGGTGCGGATCAAATTTTGTGGTGAAAATTCGCGCGTTGGCCAGCCCATATCCAAGAAAATTGCATCTGGGAATCGCTCATAAAGTCTATTCAAGGTCGCTAGTAATGGTTCGTCTCGATAAGCATCTCTAAACGCTACAACTAATTTCTTAGATGAAAGAGATTCCGCGTCGCTAGCATGAATTTCACACGAGATTCCCACCGCACGCAATTCTCGATGCATACCCCACGAAACATCGCCAGCTGCGATCGTTGGCTTGGTGCCAATTTCTACCAAATTAACGGGACCTTCTGGCAAATCAACTACTCCAGAAATTTCGAAGCCTTTTATAAGTTCATTAAAATCAATTACTGACGTCGGAGCTGATTTATTAATTCTATTCTCACGCAACTGTGTGGCAATTTTGAATGAGTTATCGAGATACTCAAGCGGAAGATCATCGTTTTCGACGGCAGCTTTAATCCAATCGAAACTAGACAAGACAAATTGTGACTGATCGCCCATGCCCGAGAAGCAAAGTAAATCTGCGCCAGCTAAAAGTGCCTTCAGGGCAGACTCATGAATTTTGTTTGGGCCACCGATAGCACCCATATCTAGCGCATCCGTCACAACTAATCCTTCAAATTTCAACTTACCTCTCAAATAATCACGGATTACCGCACTTGATAGAGATGCCGGATTTTCTTTATCAATAGATTCTGCAACTAGATGTCCAATCATGATTGCATCTGTACCGGATGCGATTGAATCGCGGAATGGTCGAATGTGTAAAGATTCGTACTCATCTAACGCCATTTTTATGAAAGGGAGATCATGGTGAGAATCTTCAACAACCGCACCATGGCCAGGAAAATGTTTAATGCATGCGCTGATTCCAGCATCTTGCAATCCACGCACTGCTTGCTTGACATGGCGAGATACAACATCTGTATTCATGCCAAAAGACCTTACTCCGACAATTGGATTATCTTGCACAGCCACCACGTCGGCTACTGGAGCATAAGTAATATCTATTCCTAAGTTTCGCAGTACATAGCCCATTGAGTTATAGGAGCGATAAGTTAAATCTTCATCATCGCACTGCCCTAGAAGTGCTGGTGTTGGATACTTACTACCTTCACGCACAAATAAGCGGGTTACATCGCCACCTTCTTCGTCAATTGCAATCAGAATCTCCGGGTTAAAGCTTCGAAGTTCTGCAATTAGGTTTCGGGCAGTTTCAAAATTTGGAGTATTCGACGCAAAAAGGGTAACTGACCCCAAGCCATTTTCTAACCAAGGCTTTAGCCATTCTGGAACAGTCGGGCCACCAAAACCGGGTGAGAAAGTTTTCAGAATTGCACTTTCGACTTCACTGAAGGATTTGAACATCATCCCTTAACCGCCCCCGCCGTAACACCTGTGGCAATTTTATCTTGAATTCGAGTAAAGAAAATTACAACCGGTAAAGCTGTCAAAGTTGAAGCGGCCATCAATGGGCCCCAATCAGTTCCGAAGCGATTTGTGAATCCGGCTAACCAAATCGGCATCGTCGCATTGTCTTGACTCGACAATATAATATAGGCCAACAAAAACTCATTCCATGCTTGGATGAAGGCAAAGATTGCTGTCGCAACTAATCCTGGAGCCATTAACGGAAACAGCACTAATCGATATGCCTGCGGTCTGGTGCAGCCATCAACTAGTGCAGCTTCTTCAAGTTCTGCAGGTATATTCACCAAAAAACCACGCAGGGTCCAGATAACAAAAGGCAGCACGAAAGCTAGGTAAGTTAAAATTACGCCAGATAACTTGTCGGTGAGATTAAATCTAGAAAGTAGAAGATAAATTGGAATCAGGAGTGCAGATAACGGGAGCATCTGAACTAACAAGATAGTCGCTACATAGGTGCGCTTTCCTTTGAATTTCATACGTGCTACAGCGATTGAAGCAAAAAGCGCTACAAACAAACTGATTGTTACTGTAAAGAAGACCACTATTAGTGAATTGATTAAGGCTCTTACAAATCCTTCTTTAGTAACAGCTTCAACATAATTTGAAAGAGTCAACGAGCGCGGAAGCAATGTTGGATCTGTCGACAAGATATCGCCCTTGGGCTTAAACGAAGTTGTAATCATCCAATAAACAGGAAAACCCATTAAAACGATAGCGACAATTCCGGAAGCGTTCGAAAAAATCGAACTAGACGAGCGTTTCACTCATCACCCATTTTCATCATTTGCCGCAGGTAATAGCCGGTTACACCAATTAAGGCCACAATCATGACGATACTTATTGCAGCGCCTTTCCCATATTCGCTTAATCCGAATGACTTTTGGAAAGCATAAATAGCAATTGTGTAGTACTCGGCAGAAGGTCGGCTATCAAGGAAAATCCAAATGTGCGAGAAGACCTGAAAATCCCAGATTGTGGAGAGAGAAATTAAGATTACGTAAACAGGTAGAAGCATGGGGAAAATAATGTTTCGGAAGACTTGTCTTGGATTCGCGCCGTCAATCTCTGCCGCTTCAATCAAGTCTTGTGGAACCTGTGTAAGGGCGGCATAGATACTTATTGTTATAAATGGTAGAGCGCCCCATGCCACACAACCGCCGATAATCAAGAAACCTGAGATGGTGTTCACAAAATAGTTGTGCTTATCCATGTTAAAGCCAAGATTATTTATGATTTCAGTAATAATGCTAAATTCAAATGAGAAAAGCCATCTCCAGACCGAGATTGACACTAACTGTGGCATCGCCCAAACGAGTATTAAAACTAAATTCAGCACATTTCTTATTTTCGAGTGCATATTTAGCATTAAATGAGCTAACCAAGCACCGA
>CAJAFH010000065.1 GCA_903939005.1 uncultured Actinomycetes bacterium
GCTCTGGATGAATCTAGAGCGGCCGTGGGAAGCCGCTCCGGAAGAAAGATGGTCGAATCCAATTCCCGGAAACCTGACCACAAACCAACCCGCTCTAGAGGAGGAAAATAAGTGAAACTCACTTCACGCCGCACCCGCGGCTTGGTAGCAGCTGCTTTCGCTGTTGGCTCAATCGTTGTTCCAGCAGTTGCCGCTCTACCTGCAAATGCAGCTACAGAATTAACATTCTGGAGCTGGCGTCCAGAAGATAAAGCTTTCTACGAAAAGCAGATTGCTGTCTTCGAAGCAACAAATCCAAGCATCAGTATCAAGTTCACTCCATACGTAGCAACTGAGTACAACGCGATCGTCATAACTGCGCTAGCAGCAGGCAAAGGTCCAGATCTAGTTCAGCTGCGTCCATACGGTGGCATGTCTAATCTTTCAGATGCTGGTAACTTCTTGCCACTAACAACTAAAGATGTTCCAGCACTTGCAAAGCTTGCGCCAGGAATCTTGGCTGCAGCACAGGGATACACAGATAAGCGTCAATTTGGTGTTCCTTATGCAGCATCTGTAATGGGTGTTTGGTACAACCCAGAACTATTTGCAAAGGCTGGTATTCGCCAGACTCCAACAACTTTTGATTCATTCATCAACACTTTGAATCGTCTTAAGGCTGCTGGAATCCAACCACTTGCTAACTCAAGTGGTAACCCAGGAAACGGTCCAGGCCTTGAGCAGATGCATGCGACTATTGCGCCTACTTTCTACGGTGGAAACACTTTCTACAACGATCTAGTTGCTGGAAAAACAACTTTCACTAACAAGGCATATGTTGATGGACTTGAAGCTGTGAAGACACTTTCTAAGTACTTCCCAGATGGCCACGAAGGTATTTCTTACGACACCGCTCGCACATTGTTCGCAACCGGTAAGGCTGCGATCTATATCGGCGGTAACTACGAACTTACCTACTTCAAGCAAAAGAACCCAACTGCAAGCATTGGTTGGTTCCCAGCTCCTGCGAAGGGTCCTGGATCACCTAAGTTCGTGACTGCATGGGGCGATGGTTCATATGCAATTAATGCCAAGACTGATAACAAAGCGGCCGCTTTGAAGTTCCTAAACTTCCTAGCATCCAAGAAATACAGTCAAGCGCAGGTTGATGAAACCTTCATTATTCCAGTAGCTCCAGGTGTGAAGATCTCAGATCCTGTTGTAAACAAGATCAACGCTGCTCGTGCTCAGTTCAGCACACCATTCTTGAACGTCGTTGGTTTCCGTTTCGGAACTCCAACTTCTTCAAATATCCTCCAACCTGGTCTCCAGAAGTTGGTTGTTGGTGGAACTACAGCTGCTGCCCTTGCAAAGGACACTCAGGCTGCAGTTGCTTCTTGGTACAAGCCACAAGCTGGCAAAGAATAAATAAGTAACTAAGAGCTGGGTGCAGGGTTAAACCTGCACCCAGCTTCTTTAATATTTTTTAGAAAGATGGCAATGCAAAGCAAAACCCTGAAACAGCAGCAACGAAAGTTCATTTGGATTTTCTTAGCGCCTGGACTATTAACTATTCTGGTTTTCACAACAATTCCTGCAGTAACTACCTTGAGTTATTCATTCTTTAAGTGGAATGGTTTTGTGCGTGGATCGTTTGCAGGTTTTGAAAACTTCCAAAATCTTTTTAAGTTTCCATGGCGCGATCAATTCTTTGCCGCTCTAACCCATAACACCTTAGTTTTTATTGCGATCATGATTTTTCAGACTTCACTAGGCATGTTAATTGCTTATGCGCTATTTAGATTAAAGCGCGGTCAACGTTTCTTCCGCACCATAACTTTCTTGCCTGTTATTTTCTCGCTAGTAATTGTCGGCTACATGTGGCAAATAGCCCTTGACTCATATTTTGGTCCAATTAATAAAATTCTGACTGATATTGGTTTAGAGAGTTGGGCGCAACCTTGGCTTGGCCAGTCTTCAACTGCGCTACCAACTTTAGTTTTTATCAATTTATGGCGCTGGGTCGGATTTCCCGCAGTCATCTTTTTAGCTGGGCTTAATGCAATTAGTAATGACTACATTGAAGCCGCCCAGATTGATGGCGCTAAAGAGGGACAGATCTTCCGTAAGATTCTATTTCCGCTACTCGCGCCATCGATGACCATCATTACGATCCTTACTTTTATTGGTGCCTTCGAATGGTTCGATCTGCCATATGTAATTGGCGGAACCGTCGGTAGTCCAGCCGGCGCGACTGACACTTTGGCACTTATGTTTTACCGACTCTCATTCGGCAGTGCTGATTCGACAGCAAACGATATTGGAGTTGGTTCTGCACTCGGGGTAATTATTTTCATCATCGTAGGCGTTGGTGCTGGTGTCGGTTCAAATTTGATGCGTCGACGCGAGGTAGAGCAATGATCAGCAAGATACTAACCGGGACATTCTTTAAGGCAGTTTTAGTTATCAATGCTTTGATGGTTTTGCTACCAGTCTTCTTCTTGTTTAATACCTCCTTGCGTGACTCGAATAGTTTCGGTGCAAATCCTATTGAGCTAGCTCGCGATCCAGAATGGAGTAACTTCACGCAGGTTTGGGCAGATGGCGAATTTCCGATATTCCTAAAGAACTCATTGATAATTACTTTTGGATCATTGGTCGTGATTTTGATCTGCGCACTTGGTGCCGGCTTCATCTTGGGTCGCTACCAATTCAAGGGCAATAGTTTGATTTATGGTTTCGTACTTACTGGCATGTTGGTACCCGCAAAACTTGCTATCTTGCCGCTATTTATTCAACTAAAGTGGATGAACTTAATTGATTCTCATTTTGGTTTGATTCTGGTTTACGCATCGGGTGCTTTGCCTGCGGCAATTTTTATCATGGCGGGTTTCTTCAGATCGCTGCCTGCAGATATCGATAGTGCGGCACGCATTGATGGCGCTTCAGAATTTCAGTTACTGCGATTAGTTCTAGCCCCATTGGTACGACCTGGTTTAGCAATCGTGGCAATATATTCAGCGATTCCGATCTGGAATGACTTCTTCTTGCCGCTGGTATTCCTGCAAAGCCCGGAGAAAAAGACGATTATGCAAGGTCTAACCCTCTTCTTTGGTGAGTATTCCTCTCAATGGGGCGTACTTTTCGCCGGCTTAACTATCGCTGCGCTACCACTCATCATCTTGTACTTACTTCTTTCGGAACAATTCATTAAGGGACTTACTGCCGGAGCTGTGAAAGGCTAGGGGTATGAGTTACTTAGGAATAGATGCTGGCGCAACCGCTACTAAATGGGCTTTATATGATGGCTCGCAGATAGTGGATTCAGGAAAATGTGCGGCGATGGATGGCCACATTTTCCGACCTGAATCAAAAGTGCGCGCCAACGAAGTATTAGCCGAGATCTCAAAGGCAGTAAACGGCGCAGAAATAAGTGGCGTCTTTGCCGGTATCACTGGTGCTGCTTCCGAAGATAGTGCGACAGACCCACTTGGTCAGATTTTTCATAGCTACTTTCCAAATGCAAAAGTAAGAATCGTTCACGATATCGAGTTGGCATATTACGCAAACTTTGAAGTTGGTGAAGGAATTCTGCTTTATGCCGGCACTGGTTCAATTGCGATGTATATCGATGATGAAGCAGGCCCAATTCGTGCCGGCGGTTGGGGTTATTTGCTAGGTGATGAAGGTGCAGCGTTTTGGATTGGTCGCGAATCAATTCGTTGGGTGCTGGCCGGGCTTGATACTGGCGAAGAAGTTGAACCAGATTCGCTAAGTGATGTGATCTTGAAAGAGATCGGTGCAACTAATTGGGATGGCATCAAAGCATTTGTATATTCCAGCGAACGATCAGAAATTGCCAAATTAGCCGCAACTGTTGGTCGGTTAGCAGATGCAGGAAATGCTGATGCTCAAGGAATTATTTTTGAGGCGAGTCAATTCTTAATTGCTTTGGTACATCAACTAGATACCCAGATAGATAACGCGCCACGTATTGTGATTGCTGGGGGAGTCTGCCAAGAAGGATCATTCCTGGCCAAAGCGTTGCACTCATTTTTCAGTGAGCGAATTAGTATTTCTGATTGCGATATTGCGCAGCGCGCAGCTGAGTTAGCCCTAGATATTTAATAGATCAGAGTAATTAACTACTCAGCGATTTTTACGCGCTGGAGCGCTTGATCTAACCTAGAAACTTCGTAGATTTCCATGCCGGCAATTTTCACATCAGAACCAACTGGCACTAGCGCGCGCTTGAAACCTAAGCGATGTGCTTCGGCCAGGCGGCGCGATACGCCACTGACTTTGCGAATTTCACCAGCTAGGCCGACTTCGCCAATTGCCACTAAATCAGCCGGTAAAGCAAGGGCTTTAGCAGCTGATGCCACAGCTAGCGCAAGCGCTAAATCAGCTGCGGGTTCAGACATTTTCATACCGCCCACTGTTGCGGCATAAACATCGCGACCGCCAATGCGCACATTTGCGCGAAGCTCGAGAACTGCCAAAGTCATAGAAGTTCGGGCTGAATCTAAACCGCTAGTTACGCGACGGGCATTACCGAAATCATTTTCAC
>CAJAFH010000066.1 GCA_903939005.1 uncultured Actinomycetes bacterium
ACCACCTTGGTTACCGCCGCCACCAGGAAGAGCGGCGATATCCCACTTACCTGAAGTATCCGGCGCTTGCTGCTTGATGTAATCCATCATCCAGGCTGGTGCCAGAATAGTTGCGAAAGTTCCCTTGTTCATTCCGATATTCCAGTCAGATGTGTACTGACCGATACGGGTTCCGATGCCTAATTCAGTTGCTTTAATCGTGGTATCCCAAGCCTTTTTAACTTGAGGATTTGTGGTGTAGATCAACTTACCTGCATCGGTGCCGTCATTCTTATAATACTTTTCGGTGCCTTGGTTCATGATTGCGGCATAAATAGTTCCGGCGTTATCAATAAATCCTTTGCCAGCTTTCTTATCTGCGGCACTTAGCTTTGAGTTGTACTTAACTCCGGTAGCAATGAACTTGTCCCAAGTTGGCCATAGTTTTCCAACTGCGCCACGCTCAGTTGGGAGCCCAGCTTTCTTAAATAGGTCAACACGGTAGGCAACTTCAAGCCCACCAACATCTGTTGGGAATCCAATGACGCTGTCGTCATAACCAACGCCTTGTTCCCAGCGCCATGGCAAATAATTCTTCTTAAAGTCCAAGGCTGTTTTACCGGCAGGGATACCTGCTGCGACGTTGGCATCAGAAGTTTTCATCTTGCGCAAATCGGTAAAGCACTTTGGATATGAACGCCAGTATCCGGAATATTGCACTTCGACGGCCACGATATCTGGGCCAGTCTTAGAGGTACAAGCGGTAACCATGTTTGTGCCATTTAGTGGATCTAAATCTGACTTCTTAATTTGCAAAGTAATTTCTGGGTGCAGGTTCTTATACTCCTGCACAAGTTGGCGCTGAATAACATCGCCGAAGGTCCAGATGGTAATCGTTACTGGATCTGCCGCGCGAGCTGGGGTACCCAGAACGCCAGCGGCCAAAATAGCTGCGGTTGAAACCGCAATTGAGCCTCTAAATAAGGTCTTCTTACGCATAGCCAACTCCTTGATAATTAACAGCGCCAATTAAAAAAGTTATCGTTTCGTAGTACCAAATTGCCTGCCCTAGAGGTAGGCTCTTACGCACTATGAAAGCGGTTTCACACTACTGTATCTAAGTGTGTAATTGCCAGAAGCGCAACACCTATTGCGTCGAGTTGTAATTTGTTATCAAAGCGTGACCGAGTAAGCGAGAAAGAGGAAATAGAAGCGTGAGCCAGAACCGGAAATCCCGAGTACGGGTGTCGGCCCTATTATCAGCCGCAATTTTGGCGACCTCAATAATTGCCATTGCTCCTGCGAGTATTTCTCAAGCCGCCGGGCCAAAAGTTCTAAAACTCCTTTGGGCAGATGAATTTAATGGCAAGAAAGGTTCGCTGCCATCTTCGAAGAATTGGGATTACGACATTGGAAACGGTTACGGCTGGGGTAACGCCGAACTTGAGTACTACACCAATAAGCCTGCCAACATCTCAACTGATGGCAAAGGCAAGTTAGTTATTTCGGCAAATCGAATTTCTGATTTGCAAGGCAATGCCACAGATAATTCCAGTGCCACAACTCAGATTCTAAATTCCTGTTGGGAATGTCAATTTACTAGTGCGAAAATTAAGTCAGCCAGAAAAGTACAGTTCCAATATGGGCGCATTGAAGCTCGCATGAAAGTTGCTGCCGGCGAAGGTACTTGGCCAGCTTTTTGGATGCTCGGCGCTGATCTACTCGATGGCAACCCTTGGCCCGAATGTGGCGAAATTGATATCGTCGAAACTCGCGGCGTAGAACCATCTTTGGTTTCGGCAGTTCTTCATGGTCCAGGTTACGGAAAAGGCCCTGGCGTTGGTGGTTCATATCAGAGCCCAACTCCCCTAAGCGATGCCTACCATGTATATGCGATTGAATGGAAAAAGAATAAAATTGATTTCTATTTTAACGATCGCTTAATCTCAAGTGAGACTCCTACTTCAGTAAAACCTGGTCGCTGGGTTTTCAATCAAAAGTTCTATCTAATACTTAACTTGGCCATGGGTGGAGAATTTGGTGGCCCAATAGATCCAGCGATAAATCAGACCCAACTATTTGTTGATTACATCCGCTACTTTTCGGTTGATGGAGTCGGCAAGGTAACTAAGCAATAACCCATGGAAATGCTTGATTTTCACGGGAATCGTCCAGTAAAGGGAGAAAAAATGAATATCAGAACACTTAAGACAGGACGAGCTTTAGTTTCGCTTGCCCTGGTTATTGCTGCTGCATTCACAGCAATTCCTTCAAGTAATGCAGCTGGCTTACCATCTGCTCGTTTAGTAAGTCCAAGTTACGACGCTACAAACAGCGTTGATGCTACTGGCGATATTGCTCAGTATTACTCAGCCGGCACCAAGGCGTTTTACACCTATATCGGTCACGGTACAAAGCTTTCACTTACTTACATGGTTACCACTGATGGAATGACACCAGCTTTTAACCAAGAAGTACGTTTGCAAATCAATGCACCATACAGTGGCTCGAAAGCTAACTGGGTGACAGCTGATGGCACCAAAGTAACCGCACAAGATGGTGGAAACTTTGGACTTGAACTTGTAGGCAAAACTGATTCAATGGGTAAAGTAACTTTCGATGTTACTAATACCGATACAACCGGCCTAGAAGATGCGCCTTCTTCACCAATCCAAGATCGTGGTGCAATTAAGCCTGCTCGTCTTTACGGAAC
>CAJAFH010000067.1 GCA_903939005.1 uncultured Actinomycetes bacterium
CATCGCCAGTTGCAAAAGATTCTTTAGAAAGTTCTAGGTACCAGTCACACAAATCATCCCAAGCGAAGTGGTAAATCAACTCGCTAGCTTTAGCAAATTCGTAGCGTTCGAAAAGTGAGTCTGCATCGCGAATGGTTTCGGTTAAGCGGCTGAGAATCCATTTATCAATCGCGTTGAGTTGTGAGGCATCAGGCATTGGCCCTTCAACTGTCGCACCATTCATCATGGCAAAGCGAGTTGCATTCCAAAGTTTGGTAGCAAAGTTACGTGAACCGCCTACCCATTCTTCAGCGAGTGCTTGATCTGTGCCTGGGTTAGCACCGCGCGCTAACGTAAAGCGAAGAGCATCGGCGCCGTACTTATCCATGAATTCAAGTGGATCAACCACGTTGCCGCGGCTCTTGGACATTTTCTTGCCAAATTGATCGCGCACTAAACCGTGCAACATAATCGTTTTAAATGGTGGCACACCGTCCATGGCAAAAGTGCTCATCATCATCATGCGCACAACCCAGAAGAACAAGATGTCATAGCCAGTTACTAACACTGAAGTTGGATAGAACTTAGCTAGATCGGCAGTTTTTTCCGGCCAGCCAAATGTGGAAAATGCCCATTGTCCAGATGAGAACCAAGTATCTAGAACATCTAAATCTTGTACGTAACCAGCAGGTGCGCTTTCGCCAGGACCAACAACAACCATTTCACCATTTGGGCCATACCAAACTGGAATGCGATGACCCCACCAAAGTTGGCGAGAGATGCACCAGTCGTGCATGTTATCGACCCAGTCAAAGTAGCGTGGCGCTAGTTCCTCAGGCTCAATCTTTACGGCGCCGCTACGAACTGCGTCCGCTGATGCTTTAGCAAGCGGTGCCACTTTTACGAACCATTGCTTTGATAAGCGTGGTTCAACAGTTGTATCGCAACGTGAACAGTGACCAACTGCGTGAATATAAGGACGCTTCTCGGCAACAATGCGACCTAACTCTTTTAGCTTGGCAACAACGGCAACACGAGCATCGAAGCGATCCATGCCATCGAACTCAGTTCCGCTGCCTTCCATAATGCCGTGCTCGTTCATGATTACTACAAACGGCACATTGTGGCGCATGGCCATTTCAAAGTCGTTTGGATCATGCGCTGCCGTTACTTTAACTGCGCCAGTTCCGAAATCAGGATCAACAAGTTCATCAGCAATGATCGGAATCATGCGATTTACCAGTGGCAATAAAACTTCAGTACCAATCATGTGCTTGTAACGAGGATCGTCAGGGTGAACCGCAACTGCGCCATCGCCCATCATGGTTTCGGCACGAGTTGTCGCAACAACAATGCTTTGCTCGCCATCGCCATAACGAACTTGCACAAACTCGCCGGCATCATCTTGGTGCTCAACTTCAATATCCGAAAGCGCTGTTAAACAACGAGTACACCAATTGATGATTCGTTCAGCGCGATAAATTAATTCGGCGTCATACATTTTCTTAAAGAGTGCAAGCACAGAATTGGACATACCTTCATCCATTGTGAAACGTTCGCGCGACCAGTCAACTGAATCACCCATGCGACGCATCTGTCCGAGGATTGCACCACCTGATTCAGCTTTCCATTGCCAAACTTTCTTAACGAATTCTTCGCGCCCTAAATCGTGGCGCGACATTCCTTGGGCAGCTAATTGTTTTTCAACCACGTTCTGAGTTGCGATGCCTGCGTGATCCATGCCAGGTAGCCACAAAACTTCGTAGCCTTTCATTCGCTTGATGCGCGCTAAACAATCTTGCAGAGTTTGATCTAGTGCGTGGCCGATGTGCAGAATGCCAGTGACATTTGGTGGCGGCAGAACAATCGAGAACGGTTCTTTAGTTGAATTGGCATCAGCAGTGAAATAGCCAGCTGAGATCCATTTCTCGTATAACGGCGCCTCAATTTCGGCAGGCGAAAAGGTTGAAGCTAATTCTTTTCCGCGCTGGCTCATAGGGAGCAGTCTAGATTATGCGCTCTTCTCTTCTGAACGCTTTTCGCCTCGGGCAGCCCGCTTTGGAATATCTCCCGTGCGCTGTACAAATGTCGGGGTTGCGCCATCGGTGATTGATTCAGGAGTAACAATTACTTTGGCGATATCGCTGCGGCTTGGTACTTCATACATAACTGCTAGCAGCACGCTTTCCATGATTGCGCGAAGACCACGGGCACCTGTGCCACGAAGTAGCGCTAAATCAGCTATTGCATCTAGGGATTCAGGGGTGAATTCAAGTTCTACTGAATCAAGTTCAAAAAGCTTGGCATATTGCTTAACAAGAGCATTCTTTGGTTCGGTCAGAATCTGCATAAGTGCTTCTTTATCAAGATTCTCAACACTAGTTAGTACCGGCAAGCGACCAATGAATTCAGGGATCATGCCGAACTTAAGTAGATCTTCAGGCATAACGTCTGCGAAGATATCTTTGCGGTTCTTATCTTCGGCACTTTGCAAAGTTGCATTAAAACCAACACCAGCTTTGCCGGCACGTGCTTCGATGATTTTATCGAGACCAGCAAATGCGCCACCAACAATGAATAGCACGTTAGTTGTATCGATTTGAATAAATTCCTGATGAGGGTGCTTACGGCCACCTTGTGGTGGAACTGAAGCGACTGTTCCTTCGAGAATCTTCAGAAGTGCTTGCTGCACACCTTCGCCTGATACATCACGAGTAATCGATGGGTTTTCAGATTTGCGAGCAACCTTATCGATTTCATCGATGTAGATGATGCCGGTTTCAGCTTTCTTAACATCGTAATCAGCTGCTTGCAAAAGCTTTAGCAAAATGTTCTCAACATCTTCGCCCACGTA
>CAJAFH010000068.1 GCA_903939005.1 uncultured Actinomycetes bacterium
CGAGTGAGCATCTGGTAATTAGCGCTGTTACCCTTTTGCCATAGAAATTAACCAAGCAAGGAGAAATTATGAATAAGAAGTCATTAGCTGCTCTGTCAGCTGCGGCTCTAGTTGTGGCATCGCTATCTCTAACAGCATGCGGCAATAAGGCGCCTAAGGATCGTCCGGCCTCTGAAGCGGCTGCGGTTGAAGTAGTAGAACCAACCAAAACCATCGGCTTTGACTCCCCACTTGACTTAGGTAACGGTGTCTCCTTAACAGTTGCAACACCTGCCGCCTTTACGCCAACAATTTTTGCTTCAAACTACATCAAGGGCCAAGTTGCCAATGTGTTTAGCATGAACGTTACTAATGGCGGCACAACAGATCTTGATCTTTCAACTCTAAGTCTGGTTGTCGAATCAGGTGCAGCGTTCTGTTCAGAAGTTCTAGATGGTGACAGTGGCATCAATGGTGCACCTCTTGAAGCACTTGCTGCAGGCGCTTCAACTTCCTTTAAGTATGGAGTTAGTTGCGACGCTAAGAAAGGCGCTCCGCTTAACTTAAAGATCGACTTCGGAAGCAATGTAATTGCCGTTGAAGGAACTCTGGCTTAAAAATAAATTAATTAGAAAAGCCCCGGACCAATTGGTTAGGGGCTTTTCTATTGGTTAATTACTTACTTGCTGGCTCAGGGAAGTGACATGCAATCTTGTGCCCTGGCTGAATTTGCACAAGTTCTGGAACTTCAGTGCGGCACTTATCTTGCACTTTCCAGCAACGAGTATTAAATACGCAACCAGCAGGTGGATTAACTGGGCTTGGTAGATCGCCTTGCAAAATAATGCGTTCGCGTGCCCGACCGATTTTTGGATCAGGTACTGGTACAGCTGAAAGCAACGCCTTGGTATATGGGTGACGTGGGTTTAAGAAGAGATCCTTCTTATCAGCATCTTCCATAACTTTGCCCAAGTACATAACAACTACACGATCTGAAATGTGCTGCACAACAGATAAATCGTGAGCCACAAAAAGGTAAGACAAGTTGAACTCTTCTTGGAGATCCTCAAGCAAGTTAACAACCTGGGCCTGAATCGATACATCGAGAGCTGATACTGGTTCATCGGCCACGATTAGTTTTGGCTTAAGTGCGATAGCGCGAGCAACTCCAATACGTTGACGCTGGCCACCCGAGAACTCGTGTGGGTAGCGGTTAATGTGCTCGGGGTTTAATCCCACACGCTTCATTAAACGTTGAATTTCTTCAACTTTGCCGCCTTCTGGGGTAATTTTCTGAATATCAAAAGTATTACCGATCAAGGTGCCAACAGTTTGACGTGGATTAAGGGATGCAAACGGATCTTGGAAGATCATCTGCATCTGGGCACGGCGAGGTTTCATCTGCTTTGGCGTTAACTTGGTGATGTCTTCGCCATTAAATTCAATTGTGCCCGCAGTTGGTTCGTAAAGTTTTAGAACTGTGCGACCAACAGTTGTTTTGCCGCAACCAGATTCGCCAACCAGACCAATGGTTTGGCCTGGGAAAATTTCGAGGTCAACGCCATCGACTGCTTTTACAACGCCTTTTCCTTTGCTGAAAACACCGCCCGTACTGACTGGGAAGTGCTTCTTAAGGCCGGTAATTTTTAAGACTGGCTGGGTCATTTTTATTTTCCTCCCCGAGCTGCAACAAGTTGCTTTTCAGTTAAGTGGCAGCGAGAGAAATGTGCGTTCTCTTTCATATCTAAAGATGGGGCGAGCGTTGCGCAAAGGTTGTCAGCTACTTGATCAGCAAAAGTGCAACGCTTGCGGAATGAGCAGCCTTGCGGCAAGTTAATTAGCGAAGGTGGCTGACCTGGAATTGCGATTAGGCGCTTGCCTTCAAGTTGATCAACCCGTGGAATCGAATTCAAAAGCCCGATTGTGTAAGGATGATCTGGCTTGTAATAAATGCCATCTGCAACACCTTGTTCAACAATCTTTCCGGCGTACATAACATTTACGCGATCTGCTACTTCGGCTACCACGCCTAAATCGTGGGTAATCAAAATAACTGCCATGTTAAATTCTTTCTGCATATCTTTAAGCAGTTGCAGAATCTGTGATTGCACAGTTACATCAAGGGCGGTCGTTGGCTCATCAGCAATTAACAACGATGGGTTGTTAATCAAAGCCATGGCGATCATTACGCGTTGGCGCATGCCGCCAGAAAATTGGTGCGGAAATTCTTTGACTCGCTTTGAGGCATCTGGAATTCCAACTAACTCAAGCATCTCAGTAGCGCGCTTGTGGCCCGCTTTCTTATCGCCCTTGTTATACAGGCGCCAAGCTTCAGATAGTTGATCACCAATTGAGTAGTAAGGATGCAGCGCTGACATGGGATCTTGGAAGATCATCGACATTGCTTTTCCGCGCAGGCGACGAACTTGATCTTCAGGCGCACTAATTACATCGATTGGGCCTGATTCAAGATTTAATATGGCCGAGCCATTGATATTAGTTGACTTGCGATTATGCAGACCCATGATTGCAAGCGAGGTCACAGATTTACCCGAACCTGATTCACCTACCACGGCCAGGGTTTCACCACGATCAACGCTAAATGAAATGTCATTTGATGCCTGCACCAAACCATCTTCGGTTGGAAAACTTACGGTTAGGTTTTTAACCTCTAGGAAGGCGCTCATGCGACACGCACCCGTGGGTCGATGTATGCATACAAAATATCCACCAACAAATTCATGACAACTAAGAAAGTTGCGGCCAACATAGTCGTTGCAACAATGATCGGTAAGTCATAGTCATTTACTACTGCGCGAATTGATAAGCGACCAAGACCAGGTAAGTTGAAAATACCTTCGGTAATGATGGCGCCGCCGAGTAGACCAGCAAAATCAAGACCAGCCAAAGTAACGATTGGGGCGAGTGCCGCACGCAAGGTGTGCTTGCGTAGAATTACTTTCTCACTCAAACCCTTTGCTCGCGCGGTGCGAATGTAATCTTCACTGGAAGTCTCAATCACATTCGAGCGAGTAAAGCGGGTGTAGGTAGCGGCATATGCCAGCGCTAACGTGATCCAAGGGAAGATGAAGGTATTAAGCCAGCCGATTGGATTCTCAAACGGGCTTACCCATTTACCTAAATCAATTGGATTCACAAACCCGAACTTCAACGCTACGAAGAGCAGAATTAAAATTCCCGAGATAAATGTTGGTAGTGAAGTTCCGACTAGTACGAAAACGTTACTTGCGCGATCGGGCCATCGATTCTTAAACCGGGCCGCCACAATTCCGAGTGAAACACCGACAAATAACCAGAGCAAGAAAGCACCGATTGCCAGTGACAAAGTAACCGGGAAAGCAGATTTCAATAGATCAGTTACGCACTCGTGGCGGTTAAATGAATAACCAAAAGCTGGTGCTGGGCAAGTGAACTGCGCCTGACCTTCGCCATAAGTACGACCAACAAATAAACCCTTTACCCAACGGCCATATTGGACTTGCACCGGCACATCAAGGCCCAGACGATGGCGGTTAGCTTCAACTACAGCTGGTGAACAAGCTTTGCCGCAAGTTAAACGAGCAGGATCCATAGGTAGTACATCGAAAATTAAAAATACCGACATGCTGATTAAAGTCAGCACCACCAATGTGGCACTAATTCGTCTGACTAAATATTTCAACATCTTGGTAACTCCTAATTTAATTTCTATTCTTAAAATTAATTTTTGATACTTGCGTGGTTGAGGGTGACCCCGCAAAGGGCCACCCTCAACTTCACACTTTTCTAGCTTTGGCTATTACTTAACGTAGAGCTGTCCGAAACCGAAGGTTCCTTGTGGCTCCCAGTAATAAACTCCGCCAACGCCTGAACCCCACTGGAATTGACCCTTAGAGAACACAGGGCGAATGATCCAGTATTGATCCATTACGTATTGAGCGAGTTCTTGCCATCCCTTTGCTTGCTTCGCACGATCTGTTTGAACCTTTGTAGCATCTGACTTCTTCTTGAAGGCAGCGTACGCAGCATCATCCCAGTTCTGTGACAAGTTAAAGCCGCCCTCTTTTGTGAAGAGTTCAGGAATAACTGTTGAAGCATTTGCCCAGTCAGCACCCCAACCAGCAGATGAAATGTCATTCTGCTTTTCTGGATTCATAACTGTTGAGTAATACTGACCACCAGGAATGAAGTTGAACTTCATCACAATGCCAGCAGCCTTTAGAGCTTCTGAAATCAATACAGATGCCTTCTGGTTTGTAGCTGATTGTGAGATGTCCCAAACGATTCCCTTGTCAGGATTTGTTGCGCGATCGTATGCAGCTGGGCATGCGGTCTTTGCAGCAGCCATAAGTTCCTTAGCCTTATCAGGGGCACCGGTGATCTTCCAGGCTGGATCGTGAATGTTTCCAGTTGTCTTCTTGTAGTCAAGACCTAGAACTGGCTTAACTGGGCTATCACCCGGTACGCCGTAGTAAACAGATCCACCTGAAAGGTCGATCAGTGCTTGGGTATTGATTGCAAAGAACACAGCCTTACGAATGTTTAGGCAATCCATGTGGCCAGCAGAAACGTTCATCGCTGCATAGCGAACATATGGATCG
>CAJAFH010000069.1 GCA_903939005.1 uncultured Actinomycetes bacterium
AATATCTTGTAGCTGGGTTGAAAAACCTTTAACACGGCGGAGCGCATTACGTTCTACTAAATCAGGTTGAATACTTTCGGCGTAATCATCGCTATCAGCTGAATCGAATTCGGCAGCAACTCTCGCACTTTCGGCAAGCAGGGCTTCAAAATCATCGAATTTATCGAACTCGTCGCCTTGGTTACTCACAATTTAACAATAGAGCAATTGTGATCAAACTGCCTATTTTGTGGGTTGATCAACATGAATAGTGACTTATTATCTTAATCAGCTACTAAATATTTGCTGATGTCATGATCGGCAATTAATACAGCTGGACCAATGAGCGTTGCGTTGCTATGTCCATCGATATCAACTTCCAAACGACCGCCCGGTGGATTAACAATCCATCTAGTAGGTAGTTTCGCTTTGGTATGAAGAGTTGCAGCCAGTGCCACAGCGCATACGCCGGTACCGCAAGATCTTGTTTCTCGGCTCCCGCGTTCAAAGACTCGCATCTTTACTTCGCGATCACCGGTGATCTCAACAAATTCAACATTTACGCCTTCAGGGTAGGCGTCCTTAGGGCGAACAACTGGTGCATCAGCAAGTGCGCCAACTTCGTCCAAATCATCTACAAAAACAACTGCATGCGGATTGCCAACACTGATGTGATAACCATTCCAGACTTTGCCATTTGTGGCTGCTGAGATCTCTTCATCTTCATCGGTTACTTGACCCATGTTCACTGAAATATCGCCGGTAGCGGGAACTCGCAGATGCTTAACACCGTCACGAGTATCAATTGCAAAGATACCTTCAGGTTGATGACCACGTTCAACTAAATACTTTGCAGTTACGCGAATGCCGTTGCCGCACATTTCAGCCAGCGAACCATCGGCGTTTCGATAATCCATAAACCAGCGCTCATTCTTCTTGCCGATTCGAATCAAGCCATCAGCGCCAATTCCGGTTTCTCGATTGCAAATTGCAGCCGTCTGCGCAGTAGTAATGGATACTTTATTTTCGGGGTCAAAAACTAGAACGAAATCATTTTCAGTGCCGTGGCCATAGGTTGCAATCATGATTTAACTATTCTATTTCCTGCAAGATTATTTCGAGTCGAGGCTGGATCGGAGAAATCCACTTAATTCGAGCATCTCGTGAGAACCAAGTTTCTTGCCGTCTGGCGTACTGTCTAGTTGCCCGCTTGGTTTCTTCGATCGCAGCTTCAAGTGTTAGATCACCTCGGCGCATTGCAATGACTTGGGCATAGCCAAGTGCTAGTTGAGCCGTGCGTGCCGAAGTTATTCCGGCCGCAATACAGCGATCGACTTCTTCAACTAAGCCCCCTGCGTACATGCGATCAACTCGATCACTAATTCGCTCACCGAGTGCTTCGCGATCCATGACTAATCCAAACTGTCTAGCAGCTGGATAAAGTTCAGAATCTTTGCGAGGCAAGTTCGCAGTGAAAGGTTTTCCAGTAATTTCGATAACTTCAAGTGCTCGAACTATGCGGCGGGTATTTGCGCGATCAATTGCTAGGGCTGCCGCCGGATCAAGTTTTTCTAGTCGCTCGAATAAAACATGTGCGCCAAGTTCTGCTACTTCGCGCTCTAGCGCTTCACGAACTGCCGGGTTGGTATCTGGAAAATTAAGCTCATCAAGAATTGCTTTGATATATAGCCCAGTACCGCCAACTATTACTACTGATTTTCCACGACTCTGAATTTCTGAGATATTCGCTCGAGCCTGACTTTGATACCAAGCCACATTCGCATCTTCGGTTACTTCAAGAACATCAAGCAGGTGATGCGGAATCCCCTGGCGTTCTTCGACACTTATCTTGGCGGTGCCAATATCCATGCCTTTGTAGAGCTGCATTGAGTCGGCATTGATAATCTCGGCATCAATCTTTTGAGCTACTGAAATTGCTAAATCACTTTTGCCCGTGGCAGTTGCGCCACAGATTACAATTAGCTTCATGCGCGAATAACCGGGATACCTAACATGGTGCCCTTTACTTCGCGCTTAGCTCGACGCTCTACTTTGCCGCCAGTGCCAATCAAATAATGTGATGAACTTTCGGTGATATCTACTGTGATCAAGTCACCAGGTAGTGGCTGCTCAACCATTGAGTTGAAGTGAACCAATCTGAAATCTTCGCTGCGCCCGGTCATGCGATCGTTCTCGCCATTGCGGCGGCCAGAAACTTCAGCCACTAGAACTTTCATAGTGCGACCAATTGCTTCGGCATTAACTGAAGCGGAGATCGCTTCTTGATGCGCGTGCAAGCGGGTGTAACGCTCTCCCACAACTTCAGCCGGTACTTGATTAGGCATTACAGCAGCAGGAGTCCCGGGCCGAATTGAATATTGATAGGTATAGGCCGCCGAGAATCGCGCTTGCGTTGCAAGATCTAGCGTGGCTTGGAAATCTTCTTCGGTCTCACCAGGAAAACCTACGATGATGTCGGTTGTTACTTGCGAATGCGGCATCGCTGTGCGAACGCGATCAAGAATTCCAAGATAGCGATCGGTGCGATATGAACGGCGCATCTCTTGCAGAATTCGATTAGAACCAGATTGCAACGGCATATGTAGATGTGGCATCACATTTGGTGTACTGGCCATGGCATCGATTACATCATCTGTGAAATCTCGTGGGTGTGGCGACATAAAGCGCACTCGCTCAAGACCTGAGATCTTGCCGCATTCTTTAAGCAAGTTTGCAAAAGCGCCGCGATCACCGAACTCAACGCCATAGGCATTTACATTCTGGCCCAATAAGGTAATTTCAATAACACCAGAGTCAACTAAAGTATTTATCTCGCGCAAAATGTCACTTGCTGGGCGATCTTTTTCAATTCCGCGCAGGGTTGGCACAATGCAGAAG
>CAJAFH010000070.1 GCA_903939005.1 uncultured Actinomycetes bacterium
AATATCTTGTAGCTGGGTTGAAAAACCTTTAACACGGCGGAGCGCATTACGTTCTACTAAATCAGGTTGAATACTTTCGGCGTAATCATCGCTATCAGCTGAATCGAATTCGGCAGCAACTCTCGCACTTTCGGCAAGCAGAGCTTCAAAATCATCGATGTTGTCTGGTTGATCACTCACAATTAAACAATAGAGCAATAAGGACTAAACTGCCTATTATGCGGGTTATCAATCAGGAACAGTTAAAAGCGATACTTTCTAACTACACCAACAACCCTCGAATTATCGCCTCCGGCAACTTTGCTGCACCTAAAGTCCTTCTATCTGCAGCAGATGAAGTAATTCCCGAATTTAAATTACATATGCTAAATGCGCACGATGGAATTCCTGACCGTGAAGGTATTACTTATGAAACCGCATTCGTGGGCCCTGCTATGCGCAGACATCCTCGGCTCAATTATTTCCCAGCTCGCCTAAGTATGTTGCCAGTAATCATCAGAGAGCATTTGCGTCCGGATATGGTCTTTTTGCACACTTCTGCCCCTCGATTCGACACAGTTAGTTTGGGTATCGAAGTAAACGTCTTACCAATGGCAATTGAGACGGCACAAGCGCATGGTGGCTTAGTAATAGCCCAAGCAAACAAACAGATGCCTTATACCTATGGCGATGCACAGATCTATGAGAGCGAAATTGATTACCTAGTTGAAGTTGATGAGCCACTTTTACATAAAGAGCAGATTCCAATTTCAGATACTGCGCAAGAGATTGGTAATCGAATTGCTGCTCTAATTAGCAATAACTCAACTTTACAATTAGGAATCGGAGCGGTACCTGATGCCGTTCTCTCCTGCCTAAAAGATCGCAGCGGAATGCGAATCTGGACCGAAATGTTTAGTGATGGCGTTCTTGAACTTTTTAGATCAGGCGTACTGGATAAAGAAGTATTGCTTACAGCGTCTTTTCTCTTCGGAAGCCCAGAGCTGTATGACTGGGTAAACCTAAATAAGTTGGTACGTATGCGCCGCACTGAACGCACGAATGACCCAAGCCAAATTGCTCGTCAAGCCCGCATGACGAGTATTAATGCGGCGCTAGAAATTGACCTTTTCGATCAGGCAAATGCCAGCCATGTGCGTGGTCAGATTTACTCTGGCTTTGGCGGCTCAACCGATTTCATTGTTGGGGCTCTGCACTCTCGCGGGGGCGCATCATTTATGGCACTTCCGTCGTGGCATCCAAAAGCAAATGTTTCAACCATTGTTCCTAACATCGGCTCAAACATCACTAGTTTCCAGCATTCTTACGTTGTTACCGAACAAGGAGTTGCCTCATGTTTTGGCAAATCACAGAATGAGCAAGCCGCAAATCTAATTGAACAGGCAGCTCATCCGAATGCTAAGGAAGAACTACGCGCGAGTGCGCGAAAGCTAAATCTTCTAAAGTAAATACTTACTGATGTCATGATCGGCAATTAATACAGCTGGACCAATAAGCGTTGCGTTGCTGTGCCCGTCGATATCAACTTCCAAACGACCGCCCGGTGGATTAACAATCCATCTAGCAGGTAGTTTCGCTTTAGTATGAAGAGTTGCAGCCAGTGCCACAGCGCATACGCCGGTACCGCAAGATCTTGTTTCACGGCTCCCGCGTTCAAAGACTCGCATCTTTACTTCGCGCTCACCGGTGATTTCCACAAATTCAACATTTACGCCTTCAGGGTAGGCGTCCTTAGGGCGAACAACTGGTGCATCAGCAAGTGCGCCAACTTCGTTCAAATCAGCTACAAAAACAACTGCATGCGGGTTGCCAACACTGATGTGATAACCATTCCAGACTTTGCCATTTGTGGCTGCTGAAATCTCTTCATCTTCATCGGTTACTTGACCCATGTTCACTGAAATATCGCCGGTAGCGGGAACTCGCAGATGCTTAACACCGTCACGAGTATCAATTGCAAAGATACCTTCAGGTTGATG
>CAJAFH010000071.1 GCA_903939005.1 uncultured Actinomycetes bacterium
CGACCTAAACCTAATTCAAATGCTAAACCAGGATCTAATTCTTCATCAGCTGGAAGTGCAGCCTCGCCAGTTGTTAAACGAGTGTCATCTAAGGAAGAGGGAACAATGTCGCCAACGCCAACATCACCTGGCTGCAAACGATCACGGTATGGAATCCATTTTGGTGGCACAAGTGCATCGGGGCCAGGTAGAACAACGACATCGCAAAGAGTTGCAGTTGATTTGTTATCAACCTTAGAAACTGTGACAGCCCAACGCCATCCGCGGTAGCCAGATAAATTCGCTTCGAATAAATAAGTTGCGATGCGATCTTCATCATCGAAATCAACAGTGACAAAGTCGCCAACTAATTTGGCATCACCGGCATCTTCAATCGCGGCAGCGTGTGCTAAATCGCGGGCATCCCATTTACTCATGGACTAAGAGTAAAGCAGAACGCCACCCTCAAGGTAATCGAGGGGGGCGCGACTGCTTATTCAGGCTTAATTAATTACTTTAGAAGTCCATATCTCCGCCGCCTTGCTGAGCCGGCGCTGGATTCTTCTCTGGCTTATCTGTGATCACTGCTTCAGTTGTGATGAAGAGTGCTGCAATTGATGCCGCATTTTGAAGTGCAGAACGAGTTACCTTAGCTGGATCGATGATGCCAGCCTTGATCATGTCTACATATTCACCAGTTGCTGCATTTAATCCATGTCCAGCAGTTAAGTGACGAACTTTCTCAACGACAACGCCACCTTCAAGACCGGCATTAATTGCGATCTGCTTTAGTGGCGCTTCAATTGATAGTTCAACAATCTTGGCACCAGTTGCTTCGTCGCCTTCGAGCTTTAGCTTTGCGAAAACTGCATGTCCTGCTTGAAGTAACGCAACGCCACCTCCAGCAACGATGCCTTCTTCAACTGCAGCTTTTGCGTTACGAACCGCATCTTCAATACGGTGCTTTCGCTCTTTAAGTTCAACTTCAGTAGCTGCGCCTGCCTTAATTACAGCAACGCCACCAGCTAACTTAGCTAGACGCTCTTGTAGCTTTTCACGATCGTAATCTGAGTCGCTCTTTTCGATCTCAGCGCGAATTTGATTTACGCGGCCCTTGATCTGATCAGCATCTCCGCCACCTTCAACAATGGTGGTTTCTTCCTTGCTGATAACTACCTTGCGAGCTTTTCCAAGAAGTTCTAGGCCAGCTTGATCAATCTTTAGGCCAACTTCTTCAGAGATAACTGTCGCACCAGTAAGGATCGCAATATCTTGCAACATCGCCTTACGACGATCACCAAAACCTGGCGCCTTAACTGCAGCAGCACGGAAAATTCCGCGAATCTTATTAACAACAAGTGTGGCAAGTGCTTCGCCTTCAACATCTTCAGCGATGATGGCAAGTGGCTTACCTGATTGCATTACCTTTTCTAGAATTGGTAGCAAGTCTTTAATGTTTGAAATCTTTGAGTTAACAAGTAGCACGTAAGCATCTTCTAGAACTACTTCCATGCGATCTTGATCAGTTACGAAGTAAGGTGAGATGTAACCTTTATCAAAGCGCATACCTTCAGTTAGTTCGAGTTCAAGACCAAAAGTATTTGATTCTTCAACTGTGATTACGCCTTCTTTGCCAACTTTATCCATTGCTTCGGCGATCATTTCACCGATAGTTGAATCAGCCGCTGAAATAGATGCAGTAGCTGCAATCTGTTCTTTTGAATCAACGCTCTTTGCCATTGAAAGTAGTTCGGCAACAATCGCTTCGACAGCCTTTTCAATTCCGCGCTTTAGCGCCATTGGATTTGAACCAGCTGCAACGTTACGTAGGCCTTCGCGAACAAGCGCTTGAGCAAGTACGGTCGCAGTTGTGGTTCCGTCGCCGGCAACATCGTCAGTCTTCTTAGCAACTTCCTTAACTAATTCAGCGCCAATCTTTTCCCATGGATCATCTAGCTCAATCTCTTTGGCAATTGATACGCCGTCATTAGTAATTGTTGGGGCGCCCCACTTCTTCTCGAGGACGACGTTACGTCCGCGAGGTCCGAGCGTTACTTTTACGGCATCGGCGAGTACGTTCATTCCTCGCTCAAGCCCACGACGGGCTTCTTCGTTAAAGGCAATCTGCTTGGCCATGGTCTTGCTCCTTTTAGTAGCGGTTCATTTCTAGTCATTCAGGGCGTTTTATCACTCACGCCCCTCGAGTGCTAACGCCAAATCTACGCAGAATTTTTCGCCCGCGCAAAACGAGGCCAGGGCTCAAAAAGTGGGTTGAATTGAGTGCTAGAGCGGGCTTTGAAGCGGGTTTAGCGGGCTGAACGAGCCTGTGTGCGGGCCTCACGAAGGCGGCGCAGGCGCTTAACTAGCATGGGTGAGGCAGCTAGGGCATCTTCGCGGTCGATCAAATCATTGAGCAGGCGGTAGTACTTAGGTGCATCCATATCGAAGAGTTCCTTAATTGAGGACTCTTTGGCACCGGCATAACGCCACCAATTGCGTTCGAATTCTAGGATCGCCATTTCAAGGTCGGTCAGATTTGCTGAGACCGAGAGCTGTTCTTGAGCGGACATAAGAGCAATCTTACTTAATACATGCGTAAAAGTGTGGGAACTTCACGTGATTTATAACCGCTGCAGAATCAGATCAATATCGCTGAATTTTGTCCATGGGTTGACTATGGCAAATCGCAATATCGGCTGACCATCATGAGATGACGGTGGAATAAATCCAACTTGCTCTGTTAAAAGTTCATCACTCCACTTTTGATAATCTGATGCAGTCCAACCGGTGCGAGTAAATGCCACAATTGAAAGTTCTGGTTCGCAAAGTAATTTTAAATTTGGATGTTCATTAACTTTCTTAGCTGCATATTTTGCCACTTCAAGTGATTGTTCCATCGCTTCGGAATAGGCATCAGTTCCGTATGCTGCAAGTGAAAACCAAAAAGGTAAACCACGTGTGCGGCGCGTTAACTGAATTGCATAGTCAGATGGATTCCAATTTCCGTCATGCAACGTATCTAAGTACGAAGCATGTTGAGTATGAACTTCACGTGCTAATTCAGGTGCGCGATAAATTAACGCACATGCGTCATATGGTGCGAATAACCATTTATGTGGATCAACAATTAATGAATCTGCATTCTCTATTCCATTGAACAGTGTTCGCACTGAAGGTGCACACAAAGCTGCTAACCCGTAAGCGCCATCAACATGAAACCAAATCTCGCGCGCTTTTGCAGCAGCGCCAATTCCAGCTAAATCATCAATTATGCCTAAATTTGTAGTTCCCGCTGTGGCAACAACGGCAAATACCCGACGACCACTTTGTCGGTGCAACGCATCTATTTCTTTAGCAACCGTTTCACCTTGTAACTTGCCGTTTCCATCAACTGCAATCTTTAAAACATCGACATCCATAACTTGCGCGGCTGATGCGATCGATGAGTGAGCTTGTTCGCTACAAGCAATTACCCAGCGCGTGGTATCGGGAAAGTGTTTACGAGCTTGGGCGCGCGCTACAACTAACGCGGAAAGATTTCCGACGGTGCCGCCTTGCACAAAAACTCCACCAGAACTTTGCGGCAAGCCCGCTAAATCAGCAATCCAGCGCAGCGCTTGATTCTCAGCAAATACCGCACCGGCACCTTCTTGCCATGAGCCGCCATATAGAGCGCTTGCTCCAACTACTAGATCAAAAAGGTTTGCATATTCACTTGGTGCCGATGGAATGAAAGCTAAATTTCGCGGGTGATCCGTTGAGATACATGCCTTTGCTAATACCGAAGTAAAAACATCAAGTGCTTCTTTGCCGCCAAGACCTTTTTCGGTAATTGTGTTTCCGACTTGAGCAAAAAGTTCAGCTTCAGATAACGGACCATCTAGAGGTGGATCACTCTTTAACCGCTCGAGGCTGTAGGCCAATACCTCATTGGCTAGCGCTTCGACTTCAGGAGTGAACTCATGCATGCCGAGAGTCTGCCACTAATTAGGAAATTTAGTTAACGAATATTGCGTTGAGTCTTTTTAATTATGTTGCGCAACATGGTTGGAAATACAAAAGTGTGAAATGGCAGCACTGAATACCAATACAACTGCCCACCTAAGCCACGTGGTGAAAACGTCGCTTCTTGAATTATTCGAGTTTTTCCATTTTCTTCAGACACTCGGAATTCCAGCCAAGCTTTTCCGGGTAAGACCATTTCGGCATAGAGGCGCAATACAGATTCGCGTTCAATTCTCTCAACGCGCCAGAAATCTAAACTATCGCCAACTCGTAAATGATCCGGGTCTCGTCGACCTCGACGTAATCCGACACCACCAAACATGCGATCTAATAAGCCACGAGCAAACCAGAGAAAATCTGAACCGTACCAACCATGCGGGCCACCAATACCTTCAATTGTTTTCCAGATCTGCGCTAGTGGAATATCAGTAGTTGCTTCGCGGGAATCTTTCAGAATCATTTCCCCCGCCCAATCTGGGTCTCCTTGAGCTTTCTGCCAAGGCGCAGTTGGGTACGAAGCATCTGACCATCGGGTTTCCACTTGTCCATCACTAGTTCTGGAAAGTGCCAAAGTGATTGCACTCTCTACATTTAGTAAACCTTCGGCAGGTTTCGGAATCAAGCTATCAATACTCTTTTTTGGATCTGCTACAACTTCATTTATGAGTGAACCAACGAGTGGTCGAGCGAGCGCAGTCGGAACTGGCGTTACTAGCCCAATCCATAAACTTGATAGTTCTGGCGTTAACACTGGAACTTTAATTATCCATCTGCGCGGCAAGCCAGATAGTTTGGCAAACTTTTGCATCATGTCAGCGTAGGAAAGTATCTCGGGGCCACCGATATCAAAAACTTGATTTATTGGGGTTTCTAGAAGTGCGGTGCTTCGCAAATAATGTAGAACATCTCTAATTGCAATTGGGTGAGTCAGATTAGAAACCCACTTCGGCGTCGTCATGATTGGTAGGCGGTGAGTTAAGTGACGCAACATTTCAAAGGATGCCGAACCTGAACCAATAATGATTCCGGCCCGTAGTTCTAAAACTGGCACTGTGCCAGAAGCTAACTCGGTACCTGTTTGAACTCGAGAAGCTAAATGTTGGCTAGATTTTTTATCATTAGCGATTCCGCCCAAATAAACAATTTGCGAAACTCCGGCAGCCTGGGCGGCTGTAGCAAAACCCCGGGCCATAACCGCTTCGATGTCATCAAAATTCTTACCTAAATTAATTGAGTGCAATAAATAGTAAGCCGTATGAATTCCAGTAAGCGCTGCAACTAGATCAGATTGCGAATTGGCATTA
>CAJAFH010000072.1 GCA_903939005.1 uncultured Actinomycetes bacterium
CCAAGTTACTTCAGTTTCACCGGCCGGAACTGGGAACACTGGCATCAAATTTTCATTCTCGCGTAATTTCACATCGCATCGTGAGGCAATAAGTAAGGTGTTATCGCAGGCTTCGGGCAACTCTTTAAAGAGTTCGCGCATCTCAGCTGGTGTCTTTAAGTAAAATTCATCGTTATCGAATTTAAAACGTTTTGGATCCGCCAGCGTTGAACCTGATTGCACGCAGAGCAGCGCCTCATGTGATTTAGCATCAGCCTTAGCGGTGTAGTGCAGATCATTAGTTGCTAAGAGCGGCAACTTTAAATCTTTTGCTAACTTCATAAGATCGGCTTTAACTCGAGTTTCAATATCGATTCCATGATCCATTAATTCGAGGAAGAAATTATCAGCACCAAAAATATCGCGGTAATCACTTGCAGCGCGCAGCGCCTCTTTATATGCACCCATGCGTAATCGGGTTTGAATCTCGCCGCCGGGACAACCAGTGGTTGCAATAATTCCTTCGGCATACTTAGAAAGTAATTCACGATCCATACGTGGCTTGTAGTAGAAACCCTCAAGCGATGCCAACGAAGATAACCGGAAAAGATTTGCTAGTCCTACATTGTTTTCAGCCAGCATTGTCATGTGGGTATATGCGCCACCACCCGAAACATCATCTTCGCCACCATCGGCCCACTTAACTCGAGTCTTATTGAATCTAGATTCGGGCGCTACGTAGGCTTCAATTCCGATGATTGGTTTAATGCCAGCTTTAGTTGCTTGCTTATAAAAATCAAAAGCGCCGAAAACATTTCCGTGATCGGTCATTGCAATCGCTGGCATTTCTTGCCCCGCTGCTGCTTGCACTAGTTCGCCAACGCGCGCCGCACCATCGAGCATCGAGTACTCGGTATGTACGTGTAAGTGAACGAATGAATCAGACATTTAGCTAGAAATCTTCTTTCCGGAAGCCGATAATTATGGAAGAACCGCGTCGCTGAGCAGCCCCAACGATGTTTGTAGGTCACTTGGATAAGGTGCCTTGAACGACATTGGTGCCCCAGTAATCGGGTGGGCAAATCGTAGTTCTAAGGCATGGAGCCAAGGTCGCGCCATGCCTAAGCTTTTGGCTAATACTGGGTCTGCGCCATAAGTCGTATCGCCAACTAGCGGATGATGAAGCGCTGAGAAGTGAACTCGAATCTGATGCGTGCGGCCAGTCTCGAGTTCTACTTGAACTAGTGAAACTGATCGATAATATTCAATAACTTCGTAGTGAGTAATGCTGATCTTGCCATTAGCAACTACGCCAAATCGATGATCTTCTTTTGGATGACGATCAATCGGTGCATCAATCGTGCCACTAGAAGGATCAATGTGTCCTTGAATAAGAGCATGATAAATTTTTTCAACAGTGCGATCTCGGAATGCATCCTTTAAAACGTGATAAGCCTGATCAGATTTTGCAACCACCATTAACCCAGACGTTCCGACGTCAAGTCGATGAACAATGCCCGCGCGTTCTGCTGGTCCGGTTGTAGTAATTGTGTAACCGGCTGCAGTGAGTGCGCCGACCACAGTTGGACCAGTCCAGCCAGGACTTGGATGTGCCGCGCAACCAACTGGTTTATCAATAACCACGATTGCATCGTCGTCGTAAACAACTGTTAGACCTTCAATTGGGGTCAATGGAATTGGATCCGGATTTAGCGGTGCCGGTAAAAGAACTTCAATAATTTGGCCAGCTTCAACTCGTTCAGATTTTTGAAGCGCTCGACCATCAGTTGTAATGTCACCATCTTCTAGAAGTCGCACAACTGCAGTACGAGATAGACCCAAGACGCGAGTTAGTGCGCTATCGATTCGTTCACCAGCTACGCCTTCAGGAACAGCCAAAGTCCGCAATTCACGATTGCTTTTATTTTGCGGCATCTACTGGCCCAACATTTCTAATTGTTAAAACTATTGCTAGGAACGCAGCAACTACGATCGCGCTGTCGGCTAAGTTAAACACTGGCCAATTGGTTATTTCGAGCCAGTCAATTACTTCGCCTTTAAAGAAGCCTGGGCTTCGAAAAAGTCGATCAGTTAAATTGCCTAGAACCCCACCAAGGAGTAATCCAAGGGTGGTTGCCCAGCCTAACGAGGTTATTTTACTGCTGTAATAAACGATCACGATGACAGCCGCAACGGCGATACCAGTGAACACAACTGTCGCCCCAGTTGCAAAGCTAAAGGCAGCCCCAGGGTTTCTAACCAGAGTTAATTGGAAAAAAGAGCCGAGGATTTCAACTGGATTACGCGCTGAAAGGTTATTTACTGCCCAAATCTTGGAAGCTAAGTCCAGCCCCCATGTCAGTGCCGCAACTAAATAGAGGCGGCGCACGTTAGCGCCGTTCTTCCTTAGCTTTGCAGATCATGCAGAGCGTTGCGCGTGGGAAAACTTGTAAACGGGCTTTGCCAATTGTGTTGCCGCATTCTTCACAAAGACCATAACTCTTGGTATCAATTCGCTCGAGAGCACGTTCAGTTTGTAGAACCATGTCGCGCGCATTAATTACAAGCGACATTTCATGTTCGCGTTCGAAAGTCTTGGTACCCGCATCGGCTTGATCATCGCCAGCACCTTCAGATGAAGAATGGATCAAATCATCCATTTCAAGTTCAACTTTTGCTAACTCATCTTTCAGGCGAAGAAGTTCTTTTGAGATCTCAGCTCGGATTACTTTAAGTTCCGCAGCAGTCCATGCTCCTTCATTTTCAGCAGCAACCAATGGAGATGGCGCAGCTTTCAATGGCTTAAGTGGTGCAACTTTTTTACTACTCTTATTAGGACGCGGTGGAGGTGGCATTACTAAGCGGCGTTCTTCAACCACGACTTCAACGGGTGCAATTACTACAGTATTAACACTTACAGTTTGTGATTTTTCATCAACGCTAATTGTGGTTTTAGATCCTGCTTTAGCCGGAAA
>CAJAFH010000073.1 GCA_903939005.1 uncultured Actinomycetes bacterium
GATGGTTTTGGCCATGTAAATAACGCAACTTATTTAACTTACATCCAAGAAGCTCGTGCTAATTTCACTTGGTATTCGCGTAAAGAAGCTGGGCTAGAGCCAGTTTTTTCTGACATGGTGGTTGGTCGCGCTGAAGTAGATTTCATCGTGCCGATTTATGAAGGTGGCTTTGATTTAGATGTGGCAATTTGGGTGGCAAAGATTGGCAACTCATCATTTGATTTAGTTTATGAATTATCTAGCCCACTTGGCTTACATGCTCGTGGTCGCACAGTTCAGGTAGCCGTATCAATGGAAACCAAGAAATCACGGCCGCTAAGGCAAGAAGAGCGTGACTTTTTAACTGGATACCTAGAGGCTTAACTCATGCAATTAGCACCACGTTCGACGCGTCTTTGGTGGCGCGATGCGGTTACTTATCAAATTTATATTCGCTCGTTTGCCGATAGCAATGGCGATGGCATTGGTGACATCAACGGAATTCGTTCGCGTCTGCCTTACTTAAAAGAACTTGGCATAGATGCAATTTGGATTACGCCTTGGTTTCCTTCCCCGCAGAAAGATCATGGTTACGACGTAGCCAATTACTTTGATATCGAACCTGATTACGGCACGTTAGCTGATGCCAAAGCGCTTATTGCTGAAGCGCATGCAATTGGCATTCGCATATTGCTCGACATTGTTCCCAACCACTGCAGCGATCAACACGAATGGTTTCAGGCCGCCCTTAAAGCAGCACCTGGCAGCAAAGAGCGCGAGCGCTTTCATTTCCTTGATGGCAAAGGTAAAGATAGCGAACTGCCACCAAATAACTGGCCATCTGTTTTTGGCGGGGTTGCTTGGCAACGAGTAATCGAAGCTGATGGCAAACCAGGGCAGTGGTACTTACATCTCTTTGCTACCGAACAACCAGATTTCAATTGGGAAAATGCCGAAGTTCGCGAACACTTCGAAAACATTTTAAAGTTCTGGCTTGATCTCGGAATTGATGGTTTCCGTATCGATGTGGCACACGCCATGATTAAAGCCGAAGGTCTGCCAGACATCGTTGAACCAGATGCGAGCAATGAGATGTTGTCGGCAACGCAACATCCATTCTGGGATCAAGAAGGTGTACATGACATTCACCGATCTTGGCGCAAAATTCTTGATTCATACCCAGGTGATCGAATGGCAGTTGCTGAAGCATGGGTAAGTCCGGCAACTCGCATTGCTCGTTACTTACGCCCTGATGAACTCGCGAATTCATTTAACTTTGATTTCCTAATTACTTTGTGGGATGCCCCTGAAATTAAGGGTCGCATCATTACTTCAATGGCAGCAATGGCCGAAGTTGGCGCACCATCTTCTTGGGTGTTTAACAATCACGATTTAGTTCGTTCGGTTGATCGCTTTGATTTAGGTCTACTAAATGTTGATAAATCAACGTTGCACCGCCAAGGCGATGCGAAGAAATTTAATTTAGAACGTGGAACTCGTCGTGCCAGAGCTGGTGCGCTACTGATGTTGGCGTTGCCAGGTGGTGCTTATGTTTACCAAGGCGAAGAGTTAGCGTTGCCGGAAGTGCGCGATATTCCAGAAGATCGCTTAACTGACCCACGCTGGGTAATGAGCGGCAAAGTCGATCGCGGTCGCGATGGTTGTCGCGTGCCGCTGCCTTGGCATCATGAACCAACAGGTGCGTTTGGTTTCTCAGCAAATGAATCTTTAAAGCCAGTTGAAGCTTGGTTGCCGCAGAGCGAGTGGTGGGGCAAGTTTGCAGCTTCACTGCAAGATGGAAAACCTGAATCCACTCTGACTATGTATCGCAAAGCTCTGGCTATTCGCAAGGCCGAAGCTGGTTTAGGGGACGGCCCAATGACTTGGCTTGATGTAAACGATGAAGTTTTAGCATTTACTCGCCCCGGTAATTTCACTTGCTATGTGAACTTCGGAGCTGAGATTGATTTACCAGCGGGTGCAGAGATATTGGTTTCTAGCGCTCCACTTAGCGGAAATAAATTACCAACCGATACTGCAGTCTGGTTGCGACTTAATTGAGTTTCTATGAAGAAGTTGGCGGGCAAGCTTTCTTTGCAGATCTAGTTTCACAGTTCTACGCACACGTAGCAACAGACCCAATTTTGCGACCGATGTATCCAGAATCGGATATGAAGGGTGCTGCTGAGCGTTTGCAGAAATTTCTCGAACAATATTGGGGCGGGCCAACTACTTATTCCGAAGAGCGCGGACACCCACGATTAAGAATACGCCATGCTGGTTTTCATATTGATCGCGCAGCTCATGGCGCTTGGATTGGTGCGATGCGAAAAGCTATTGATGGGGTTGAAATTGATGCTGCCCACAAAGAAACTTTATGGGGCTATTTAGAAATGGCAGCTGCGGGTTTAGTTAATCAAGCAGATTGACTTGAGTTTCCAACTTTAAGAATTTCACCATTGCGTAGGTACCAAAGAGTGCCGTTGCTATCGCGCACAGTTGTAATACGAAGTCCAACTTTTTCAACCACACCTTTAATTTCTAGAACTTCAACGGTATCGCCGACACCATATTGATCTTCAACTAACATAAAGATTCCAGAGAGCACATCGCGCACAATTGTCTGAGCACCTAAACCGAGGGCCACGCCAATAACACCGGCAGAGGCAATAAATGGGCCTAAGTTAAATCCGAACTCACCCAGCACTGTGGCAAAAGCAATCAGCCAAATAACTGAATTCAAGGTGCTGCTAAGAACTGTGCCAGTTGTCTTTGCCCGCTCTTTTTGACGAGCACCAACACCTCTTAAGCCAGGACGCAGATCGGCTGTGGCCAGCCGGTTCATGGCGCGGGTAATGGCTCGCTTGCCAAAGTATTGGGTTGCGCTAGCAATTAGCAGAACCAGCAGGATGCGCAGTGGGGCACCACTAAACCAGTCGATTGCCTCTTGCAGGGTCATGTTCATAATGAGCCTGACTCTAACGAATTCTTAACCCAAAAGGCGCTAGAAATCCGCTCTTTCGTAGAACTTTTGAGGCAAGATATGGCAATCGGCGCGAGCCACGCGCTTCGATCGGGGAGCGATCATGTCGCGAACACTAATTCTAAACGCTACCTACGAACCGTTAGGTGTTGTGTCAGATCGTCGCGCGCTCATTTTAGTTTTGAATCAACGTGCAACTATGGTCGAAGATTCTGGCGTTGTTCTACATTATGCAACCGGCCAAGTTTCACTGCCATCAGTTATTAGATTAAATAAATTTGTGCGCATTCCATATCGTCACGCGGTTCCACTTTCCCGGCGCGCAATCTTCGCCCGCGATGGTGGTCGCTGTGTTTACTGCGGAAATGCCGCGACCTCGATTGATCACGTGATTCCGCGTTCTCGTGGTGGCGGCCACAATTGGGAAAATGTGGTGGCTGCATGCCATCGTTGTAATCACGCCAAAGCTGATAAACCGCTTAAAGAATTGGGCTGGCGACTTAGATCACTTCCGCGCGAACCAGTAGGTGCCGCCTGGCGAATTTTGGGCACGGGCAGAACTGAAAATCGTTGGCTGCCATATCTAGAACCATTTGGTGCGTCAGCAGCTACTGCTTAAGTCAATTACACTTACACCCATGATGATTCAACTTATTCAAGCTGCAACTAAATTCAATATGGCGCCAGAAGATGGCACCGTTGCCGGTGAATCACTAAGCGCTGCACAGACCGCTCTTTATTTCGTCGGTGCTCCAGTTGCCCTATTTCTTTTAATCTCAGTTATTGTCTATGCAACAACTGGTGAGCGCAAAGAAAAGACCGAGTCAAAAGACTCGGTCTTAACTCATATCGAATAGATATTACTTATCGGCAGCTCGTGCTTTCAGCGAGCGAGTCATCGCGTCACGGCCTTCAGCAACAGTTCGGCGCATCGCGTGCGATGCATCCTTGCCAGTTACAGCTAACCAGTGCTCAGCTTTCTTCACGGTTTCTTCGCTAATTACCCAGGCTGGGAACAACAAAGTGGCCGTGGCTTCAGCGATTTCAAAGCCCTTAGTTTCCCAAACTTCCAGAATTGATTGGAAGTACTTATCAACGAATGGCACCAATAGTTCGCGATGAATTGCCAAGTTAAAGCCACGGCAGGTATAGGCGTGGATTGTGTTCGACAAGTTATCGGTTGTAATTGCTTTAAAGGCGGTTGCCTTAGCTTCAGCGTTTGGAAGAGCAGCATGAGCAAGAGCGGCATATTGTTTTCCGTGTGCTGTCACATCTTTTGCGGCCTCAGCTTCAATATCGGCAGCGCTAAAGATTCCGCGCTTTACGCCACAGATAAATACGAACCAACGCAAATCAGCATCAACAGTTAGACCATTGATCGAGCCGTTAAGTATTGCCTTTATCTTCTCGAACTGTGCTGGGGTGTATGCAAAGTCAGCAAATGATTTGGCATATTGCAGTTGATGATCGCTGCCAGCGGCAGCACCATCTAGGAACTTCTCAAAAGCGTTAGCTGCTTGCTCGCGCAATTTCTCGCGGTTAGCATCTGATGCGTATGACCAGATAGCGGTATCGATCTGCATAACAGTCATGGTCACTGTTGCAATATCGCTCTCGCCAGCAAGTGCGTTAAGCGCAATAGTCACATAATCACTAGCTGCTAGCTCGCCATCGCGAGTTGAATCCCAAAGGGATGCCCAGATTAATCCGCGGGAGAGCGAATCATCAAGCTTGCCTAGGTGAGATTTCATGGTCGCAATTGAACGATCATCAAAACGCAACTTGGCATATGACTGATCGCCGTCATTGATTAGAACTAAGTCAGCAGTTTTCTCGCCAGTTAGTTCAGTTACTTCAGTTAGAGCGCCAGCAACGTCTACTTCAACGCTCTTGCGACGTGAGAGTTTGTCGCCAGTGATGTCATAAAGACCAACTTTTAGTCGGTGCGGACGAAGTTCAGTTGAGCCAACCGGCATAGTTGGTGCTAACTGCTTAACCTTGATCGACTTATAAGTATCGCCTTCGATTTCGAGCACTGGGCTTAGCGTGTTAACACCAGCAGTACGCAACCAAGTGCGAACCCATTCAGTTAGATCACGTCCACTTGTTGCTTCAAGCTGCACGATTAGATCGCTAAGTGTGGTGTTTTGGTAGGCGTGCTTAGCAAAGTACTTACGAAGTGCGGCGATGAAGTTATCGCGACCAACGTGAGCTACTAGTTGCTGTAGAACTGAAGCGCCCTTTGCATATGAAATACCGTCAAAGTTTGTGCGAACTGCATCGAGATCTTCCATTGCAACTGCAATTGGGTGAGTAGATGAGAGTTGATCTTGGCGATAGGCCCAGTTTTTACGGCTTGAATTAAATTCAGTCCAAGCATGAGTCCATTTAGTTGATTCGCTGACTGCCATATATGAAGCCCACTCAGCGAATGATTCGTTAAGCCAAAGATCTTCCCACCAAGCCATGGTGACTAGATCGCCAAACCACATATGTGCCATCTCGTGATGGATAGTCGAAGCGCGGCTTACGTAGTTGCGCTCGGTCACCTTGCTGCGGAAAATCAAAACATCTTCGTGGAAAGTTACACAACCAACGTTTTCCATTGCGCCCCAGTTGTATTCAGCAACTGCGATTTGATCGTACTTACCGAATGGATATGCCAGGCCGAAAGTCTTTTCGAAGTAAGCAAAACCTTGCTTAGTAACTTCGAAGATATTTTCAGCATCAACATGCTTAAAGAAAGATTTACGAGCATAGATACCCAGCGGGATTGTCTTCTCGCCCTTATATTCATCATGAACGCTCTGGTAGGCACCGGCCACAATTGCAGTTACATAAGTGGCAATTACTTGAGACTCAGCAAACTGAAGAAACTTCTTATCGCCATCTAGAACTTTAGTTGCTTCGACTCCGTAGTTTGAAATAACTTCCCAGTGCGCA
>CAJAFH010000074.1 GCA_903939005.1 uncultured Actinomycetes bacterium
TGCAATAACTTCTTCGTGGTTTAGCTTTTCACCTGTCACGCCAGCTGCCGCATTAGTTACTAGAGAAATACCAAGAACTTCGGCACCCAAAGCATGAGCTGCAATTGCTTCAGGCACAGTAGACATACCAACTAAATCAGCGCCCATTCCGCGCATCATTAAAATCTCAGCTGGAGTTTCATAAGTTGGACCACGCCAGTGCACATAAACACCTTCAGCTAAAGATTCATCTTCACCCTTAACGATGGCGCGAATTCGCTTGCTATATAGATCTGTTAAATCAACAAAGTTGGCACCTTCAAGTGGGGAAGCTGCAGTAAGTGAAATATGGTCGCGAATCAAAACTGGTTGGCCAACTTTATAGTTGGTATTTATGCCACCGCAGGCATTGGTTAGAACGACAACTTTGCAACCTGCTTTAACTGCAGTGCGAACGCCATGAACTACCGGTTCCATTCCTTTACCTTCGTAAAGGTGAGTGCGACCAAGAAAAACTAGCACTCGAACTGTTTTACCGTTTTCGATAATTTCATATGAGCGAACTTTTCCAGAGTGTCCCTCAACTGCAGGTGCTAAGAATCCTGGCAGTTCGTGCGCATCACATTCAAACTTTGGTGTGCCCAAAGCATCGGTTGCGCTAACCCAGCCTGATCCCATTACTAAAGCGACATCGTGGGCGGGGACACCTGACCGTTTTGCGATTTCAGCAGCGGCAGATTCAGCGTTAATTAGCGGTTGGCTCATGCCTCAATAATGTCACAGAGCACGGTGCCGCTAGTAACGCTCTCGCCAATTACCGCAGTTAAATTAGAGATCACACCAGAGCGATGAGCCATTAGTGGCTGCTCCATTTTCATGGCTTCAAGCACGATTACTAGATCGCCTTTTTCAACGCTTTGGCCTTGGGTTACTGCAACTTTTACGACCGTACCTTGCATTGGGCTAGTTAAACCCACGCCACCGGAACCGCCAGCGAGTGCATCTTTTGCACGATGGCGCTTCACAACTGGTTCTGGTGCATGGACCAAGATTTCAAAACGCTTGCCATTAATTTCTGCGACTAAATGATCAGCTGCTGCTTTGGTCTGTGCTTCTAGTGGCAGGATTTTAAATTCCGGAATCTGGTTATTAAATTCTTTCTCGATGTAGCTGGTATAGACCTTGAATTCATCGGCGAAAGCGGGATCTTGCAAAATCGCTTGATGAAATGGAAGCGCAGTTGCCATTCCTTCAATTGTGAATTCAGTAATGGCGCGACGTGCTCGAGTAATTGCTTGTTCACGTGTTGCCCCAGTGACAATTAATTTAGCGATCAATGAATCAAAGTTTCCAGTGATGGCATCGCCAGTTCGAAAACCGGTATCAACTCTTACACCTGGGCCAGATGGAAGTGACATTTTGGTAATTCGACCAGGGGCGGGCAAGAAAGAACGACCCGGATCTTCACCATTGATTCGGAATTCTATGGAGTGTCCACGAATTAGTGGATCGGTATACCCAAGTTCTTCGCCTATTGCGATGCGGAATTGTTCACGAACTAAGTCGATGCCAGTTACTTCTTCACTTACCGGGTGCTCAACTTGCAAACGGGTGTTTACTTCTAGGAATGAGATCGTGCCATCAACACCAATAAGGAATTCGCAGGTACCGGCACCGATGTAACCAGCTTCTTTCATAATGGCTTTAGAGGCGCGGTAGAGCTCTTCATTTTGCGCGTCAGTTAAGAACGGCGCAGGTGCCTCTTCAACTAATTTTTGATGACGGCGTTGCAATGAGCAGTCGCGCGTACTAATTACTGCAGCATTGCCGAATTTATCAACTAGTACTTGAGTCTCAACGTGACGCGGTTTATCTAAGTAACGCTCAACAAAGCACTCACCGCGTCCAAAGCCAGCTATAGCTTCACGAACGGCTGATGCAAAAGCTTCGGGAATTTCTTCCATTGTGAAAGCGATCTTTAGTCCGCGACCGCCACCGCCATGGGCTGCTTTAATCGCCACAGGTAGGCCATGTTCTTTAGCAAAAGCAATTATTTCATCGTGGCTATCAACTGGATCTGCAGTTCCGGCTACAAGTGGTGCGCCAGCCTTGGCGGCAATTTTACGAGCTGAAACTTTATCGCCAAGTGCTCTAATCGCTGCCGGTGGGGGACCGATCCAAATTAAGCCAGCATCTATGACTGCTTGCGCAAAGTCAGCATTTTCAGAGAGAAAACCATAACCAGGGTGAACAGAATCGGCACCAGATTTCTTAGCGATGGCGATTAGCTTCTCAATATTTAAATATGTCTGAGCTGCAGTCGTGCCGCTTAATGAATATGCCGAATCCGCCATCTGCGCATGCATTGAATCACGATCAGTTTCGGAGTAAACCGCAACACTCTCAATGCCATGGTCGCTACATGCGCGAATTACGCGAACTGCAATTTCGCCACGGTTAGCAATCAGAACACGTTTCATCCGAGCTCCTTTACTTGCGGCCAGGTATATCCAAGTTCAGTCATTGCTGCTCGCAGGAATGGCATTGAAATGCCAACTACATTTGTGTAATCGCCTTCAATACTTGGAATAAAAGGTGAACTAAACCCATCGAGAGTAAATCCACCCGCAACATGTAATGGCTCACCAGTTGAAACGTAATCTGCAATTTCTAGATCAGTCATATCCGAAAAAGTAACTTTAGTAGTTACGCGATCTGAAATCTCGCGGTCTTTGCTGGTATCGATAATGCAGTGGCCAGTATGTAATAAGCCTGAATTACCACGCACCCGACTTGCTCGTTCGGTCGCTACATCTGGGGTGCCTGGTTTTCCCAATGAAACTCCATCAAATTCAAAGGTTGAATCACAAGCAATAATTACCGCATCGCCTGAAATCTGTTCGCGGACTGTATGTGCTTTGGTAATCGCAAGGGCAATCACCATGTCAGCAGGTGACATCGCATTGAAAAAATCGGTTTCTTCATCGACATGGCTAACGATTATCTCTGGTTTCAAGCCAGCTGACTCGAGTAGTCGTCTGCGTGAAGTAGATGCCGAAGCTAAAATCAATCGAGTCATCTTAGAAATTACGTCCGGAACCGAACTTAATTTGCTGCGGTAGTTGCGTGCGCATCAAAGGCATCGCCCAAACACTTCGCTTAACAACTGGTTTTAGTTCTTCACGTTTGTGATTTGCCAATGCAAGTTCGATTGCAGCAAGTTCATCGGCAGAAGGATTGCCAGCAGTGACGCTAAATGTGGTTTTTGGCGCAGTCATTAGAGTGGAATGTTTCCGTGCTTGCGAGGTGGAAGTGCATCACGCTTTGTCTTTAGCGAGCGGAACGCCTTAGTGATGTATTCGCGAGTTTGGCTTGGCTCGATAACGGCATCGATATATCCACGTTCAGCTGCTAAGTAAGGATTAGCTAAAGTTTCGTTGTACTCCGTAATCAACTCAGCTCGTTTACTTTCTGGATCTACTGCATTTTTTAGCTCACTGCGGTAGAGAATATTTACCGCACCTTGAGCGCCCATAACTGCAATTTCAGCACTTGGCCAAGCTAAATTGATATCGGCGCCAATGTACTTAGAACCCATCACAATAAATGCGCCACCGTAGGCTTTACGCGTAATCAAAGTAACTAGTGGGACAGATGCTTCAGCATAGGCGTATAGCAATTTAGCACCGCGGCGAATAATGCCATCCCACTCTTGTTCAGTTCCGGGCAAGAAGCCAGGCACATCAACCAAGGTAAGAATTGGAATATTGAATGCATCGCAGAAACGTAAGAAGCGCGCTGCTTTTTCGCTGGAATTGATATCTAGTGTGCCAGCCAATTGCTGTGGTTGATTAGCAATGATGCCAACTGATTCACCTTCAATGCGACCAAAGCCAACTACGATGTTCGGCGCATACAAAGAATGCACTTCGAGAAATTCACCTTCATCAAGGAGCGCTTGAATCAATACCTTCATGTCGTAAGGTTGATTAGGGCTATCTGGAATCAAAGTATCTAGTGCGTTATCGGTTAACTTCTTTTCCAAGCTCTCAGTAGCTGGCAAATGTGGAGCGCCATCCATGTTGTTACTTGGTAAATATGAAAGTAGCGCTTTGACGTAATCGATCGCATCATCTTCATTTTGCGCTAAGTAATGCGAATTACCAGTCTTGGTGTTGTGCGTATGAGCACCACCAAGTTCTTCCATGCCAACTTCTTCGCCAGTTACTGTCTTAATAACATCTGGGCCGGTAATAAACATATGTGAAGTCTCATTAACCATCACAGTGAAATCTGTAAGCGCTGGTGAATAAGCAGCGCCACCTGCGCAGGGGCCAAGAATTAATGAAATCTGGGGAATCACGCCAGATGAACGAGTATTTAACCTAAAGATGCGGCCATATCCGCTGAGAGCCGACACTCCTTCTTGAATACGAGCGCCACCAGAATCACTAATTCCGATTAAAGGCATGCCATTCTTAAGAGCGTATTCCATGATCTTGACGATCTTCTCGGCCATAACTTCGCCGAGGCTTCCGCCCATAACTGTGAAATCTTGAGAGAAGAGAGCGATATTGCGACCATCAATTGTGGCGATGCCAATAATTACGCCATCTCCGTACGGGCGATTTTTTTCCATGCCGAAATTGACTGAACGGTGGCGAGCGAATTCATCGAACTCAGTAAACGAGCCAGCGTCAACTAGTTTTTCAACGCGCTCACGTGCTGTCATCTTTCCTTTGGCATGTTGCTTATCTATCGCACTTTCAGAACCAGCGTGGACAGCTTCGTTGAGGCGATTGCGAAGATCTTCAATTTTTCCGGCAGTAGTATGCAGATCTGGCTTCATGCCCCTACGGTACTAGTTATGGAGGTCGAAATGGTTCGAGAAGCACTAAATGAGAGTGCGATGAACGCAACATTGCGCGGCAGTTACTGGCGGGTAAGTGTTTTTCAAAGCGTTACATCTACTCAAACCGAACTTATCGGAAAAGAAAATCTGCAACACGGCGATGTCTACGTAACAGAATTTCAAAGTGCTGGCCGAGGCAGATTGGATCGCACTTTCGAAGCAACCGAATCTAGTGCACTTCTTTTTTCAATCTACCTCGAACCAAAGCGAAGTAAATTGGAGTGGAGTGTAATTCCATTACTAATCGGGCTTAGTTTAGTAAATGCGCTAAAGAATTTGGATGAAAAAGTTGCGATTAATTTAAAGTGGCCGAATGATTTATTAATCGGAGATAAGAAACTTGCTGGCATTTTGGTGGAAGCCAGAGATAACGGAGTCGTAGTTGGTATTGGCCTTAATGTAGCTACGAATAAATCTGAGTTACCCGTACCAACAGCTACATCATTAGCGCTAGAAAATTTCGCTGAATTAAATCGCAACGTTATTTTGCCTGAGATTTTAAAGAACTTCGCACTAACCATCGGGCTCTGGGAGAGTGGATCGAGTATTGCGATCGAGCAATACCGCCAAGTTAGTTCTACTCTGGGCAAAGAGGTTGAAGTTCACTTGCCTTCGGGTGAAATCCTCAATTCACGTGCGATGGGAATCAATGAAATGGGCGAACTGCAGTTAGCCAGTGGCGCTCGAGTTAACGTAGGCGATGTGATTCACCTACGATAGGCAAGTGAAATCGCCCTTTCCTCGCATCGGCATAATCGGTGCCGGCCAACTTGGCCGAATGAGTGCCGCGCCCGCAGCAGCACTAGGGGTCGATCTAGTTTTACTCGCGCAATCTGCAACTGATTCTGGTGCGCAAGTCGCTACATTTGAAGTTGGCGATTACCGCGACCTAGTTCAGGTTCGTGAATTTGCCAAGAAATGTGACCTACTTACTTTTGAGCATGAACTTATTCCGATCTCGGTCATTAGAGCTCTAGAAAATGAGGGCGTTAAGTTCTATCCAACGTCGGAAAGTTTTATTTACTCACAAGATAAAGTTGCAATGCGTGAAAAGTTAGCGAATTATCTAGCCCCTAAATGGCAAGTTGTTACCAGAGCAAATGAAGTTTTGGAATATCCAGTCATCGCTAAGTCAATCTCTGGTGGTTACGATGGCCGTGGCGTTTGGAAAGTTAACTCCGAAAGCGAACTTGCTGGGATCTTGTTAGAAAATCCCAAGTTACTGGTTGAAGAGTTGATTGATTTTGATTTTGAAATTTCGGTGATGGTGGCACGTTCGCCACACGGACAAGCCGCAACCTGGGCGCCTACTCAAACAGTGCAAAGTGATGGCATCTGCACCATGACGATTGCGCCGGCTCCAGATTTATCCGAAGCACTTGGCCAACATGCACAACAATTAGCGCTAAGTATCGCCGCTGAAATTAAATTAGTTGGTGTCATGGCGGTTGAAATGTTTGTTAAAGGTGATCAGCTATTCATTAACGAGTTAGCAATGCGCCCACACAACTCTGGTCACTGGACCATCGATGGATCTGTTACAAGTCAGTTTGAGCAACACTTGCGGGCGATTCTAGATTTGCCGCTAGGGGATACCTCGATGACTGCGAAGTATGCCGTCATGGGAAATGTTCTAGGTGGCGACAAGCAAGATATGTATCGTCCTTATCTGCATCTGCTTGCTCGCACGCCGAAACTAAAGGTGCACCAATACCGCAAGGACGTTAAACCTGGGCGCAAGATTGGCCATGTGACTTTACTTGGTGAAAACCTCGTAGAATTAACCACTGAAGTACAACATGCGATCGACTATATGGGCGGAGTTATCGATGAGTGATGTAGCAATCATCATGGGGTCAGATTCAGATTGGCCAGTAATGGAAGAAGCCGCTTTAGTTCTCGATAAGTTCGGAATTTCATATTCAACTGCAGTTGTATCTGCCCATCGCATGCCGCTTGAAATGGTTGCTTTTGCTCAAGGTGCTAAAAGTGCCGGCACAAAGGTAATTATTGCAGGCGCAGGTGGCGCTGCACATTTACCTGGCATGGTGGCCTCTCTAACTACGCTGCCGGTAATTGGCGTACCGGTACCGCTAAAGACTCTAGATGGCATGGATTCACTGCTTTCAATTGTTCAGATGCCTGCCGGAATTCCAGTTGCAACTGTGGGAATTGGCAATGCTAAGAATGCCGCGATATTGGCAGCACGCATTTTGGGAATTAGTGATGAGAAGATTTCAAAGCAAGTTGCCGAGCACTTGAAAGAATTGGAAAGTGAAGCAAAAGCTAAAGGTGCTAATTTAACTGCGCGCCGAAATCATAAAACTGGCTTTTAGTTAAACTTTAAATAAAGCGCTGATACTCAATCGCCGGACATCGGTCCATCACAGTTAAAAGACCAGCCGCCTGCGCTCGATCTGCTGCAGCTTGATCAATAACTCCGAGTTGTAGCCAAACTGCCTTTGCCCCAATTGCAATTGCTTGATCAACTACCTCGCCAACTAAATTGGAATTCACAAAACAGTCGACCACATCGATTTGAACCGGGATATCTAGTAGCGATTGATAGCCAGGTGTGCCATGAACGGCTTCAGCTTTAGGGTGCACCGGGAAAATTTGATGACCTTTATCTTGTAATAACTTAGCAACGCCAAATGCCGGACGATCTGGGTTATTGCCCAAACCAACGACTGCCCAATTCTTAAGCTCAAGTACTTGCGAAATTGTTTCAGTGGTATTCACTGATTAATCCGTACGACCTAAGGCGTGGAATTTCCAGCCAGCTGCTCGCCAAAGTTCACGATCTAGGGCATTGCGGCCATCAATAATCATGGCCCCTTTAGTTAGAGCTTTAATCGCTACTGGATCGAGCTCGCGATATTGCTTCCATTCGGTTAAGTGCAAGATTAAATCTGCCCCAGTTACGCAGTCTTCAATTGACTCCGAAAAACCCAAATTAGGAAAACGCTTGCGGGCATTTTCAATCGCTTTTGGATCATGCACGACTACTTTGGCACCAGCTGCATGTAATTGTGCTGCGATATCTAAAGCTGGGGAATCTCGCACATCATCACTATCTGGCTTAAAAGCAGCGCCTAATACGGCAATCTTGTACTGAGTTAAATCTTCGGAAAGATCTGCACGTACGACATCGATAACACGTTGACGCGCACGCAAATTAATCGCGTCGATTTCAGTTAAGAATTCAAGGGCTTGCTTAGCTCCAAGTTCTTCAGCGCGAGCCATAAATGCGCGAATATCTTTAGGTAAGCAGCCGCCACCAAATCCGATACCGGCTTGCAAGAATCGATTGCCAATGCGTGGGTCATAACCAATGGCTTTTGCTAATACTGTGACATCGCCACCTGCTGCTTCGCAAACTTCAGCCATGGCATTAATAAATGAGATTTTGGTTGCTAAGAATGAGTTGGCTGCGACTTTAACTAGTTCGGCGGTTGGCAGATCCGCGCGAATCCATGGGGTTCCCAGTGCGAGTACTGGCTCATAAACTTCTTTCAACATTTCTTCGGCTTTATCGCTAGTTACTCCAACTACTAAACGATTCGGCCGCAAAGTATCTTCTACCGCAAAACCTTCCCGTAGAAATTCTGGGTTCCAAGCTAAATCTGCATGGGGAGCCGATTTAAGAAGTTCCTCGCGCAAAGATTGAGCGGTACCAACCGGCACAGTTGATTTTCCAACAACAAGTGAACCTGGCTTCAAATACGGCGTAATCGCGGCAACCGAAGAACGCACATAAGTTAAATCAGCTGCCAGACCATCCTTGCTCTGCGGAGTTCCGACGCAAACGAAGTGCATATCAGCATCTGCTACGAGTGAAAAATCTGTGGTGAAAGTTAAGCGACCAGATTTAACTTCTTCGGCTAATAAAGTGTCTAAACCAGGTTCATAAAACGGAAGTTCGCCTCTGCTTAATTGAGCGATTTTGGCCGCGTCGGTATCTACTCCGATTACTTCAAATCCAAGGGATGACATACAAGCAGCATGAGTAGCGCCTAGATAACCAGTACCGATTACCGATAACTTCATTTTCATATTCATTCCCTTATTTCGCACTCAGGCAAGCGTTGTCAGAGGCGGTTTGAGTCTTAAACTTATCGACGATAGTAGTTGTTGGGGAAGCACTGGCCGATGGTGTCGCCTTAACTTCATCAATAATTGGTTGGTCGTTCAGCAAGCGATTGAACAAATCAGGCGCGAGGACACTGTCCCAGATTACAACTGAGCCAACGCCGGCTGCTCGACCATTGGCGTTCGAGAGCGGAATAGTGAGCGTGCGAACTCGATCGGCTGATAAGTTCTTTAGCTGCTTACCTAAAGTTAAAAGGTCATTTTTATTAAAGTCATTATCAGTCGTGACAGTTTTAATCGCGGCATTAAAGAAATTAACCAATTTAATCGGGTTTAACAACGTGCCCGTGCTGGTAGCTTTCTGTAAAACTGCTGACATAAATTCTTGTTGACGTTTCATTCGGCCGATATCGCCTTGTCCATCGAAGTAGCGAGTTCGCACGTACTTCAGCGAATCGATTCCATTTAGAGTTTGTAGTCCAGCCGAAAGAACTAGATTGGATTTCGGATCATTAATATCTTTCTTGACGCAAACATCAATTCCACCAAGTGCGTCAATAATATTTTTAAAACCCAGGAAATTAATCTCGATATAATGGTCAATTCGCAGACCAGTTTCACCTTCGAGTGTTTCGATTAAGAGCGGAGCCCCACCGAAACTAAAGGCAGCATTCAATTTATTTTGACGTGCCGGAACTATCTTGGTTTTGTCCAAGCTACTTACATGTTCTGGAATTGTCACTAACGAATCTCGGGGGAGCGAGATAATTACAGCGCTATCGCGCGCTTTACTAATGTGCACAAGAATCATCGTGTCTGAGCGGGCACCAGCTGCAACTTCAGTTCCGCCCACCCAAAGTTCACGAATTTGCGCTTTAGTTAAACCTGCCCGGTTATCTGAACCCACCAGCAATAAATTCATCGCACTTGTCGGTTTATCGGGGCGGTTATCAACACCGGCAAATGCATCAGTTCTATTTAGAGATCCGCTAATTCGGCCAAGCCCTAGCCAACCGATGGCAGATAGAGCCACAATTCCTAGCGAAAGTGAGGTAATCGCCCGAATGGCACGGCTGTGTTTGCGAGGCGAAGACATGGCGAAAGCGTACTTGGGCGATACGGTTTAGGGGCTATGACTACCGCACCTGACCCGAGAAAAATTGAGTTATCTACCTCACCGGATCTCTCCGTCATTTTGCCAGTTTTAAATGAGGCAAACCATTTAGCAGCTGCAGTTAAAGCAATCCTCTCGCAAGATTATCAGGGCAAGTTTGAAGTTATTTTGGCAATCGGACCATCAAAAGATGAAACTCTTGAAATTGCAAATGAATTAGCTAAATCCGATTCCAGAGTTGTCGTAGTGCTTAATCCAACTGGACGCACGGCTGCAGGTTTGAACATTGCGCTAGCAAAATCAAATTCACCAATTATTGTAAGAGTCGATGGACATGCTGAAATCCCTAGTAATTATCTCTCCGTAGCAGTTGAACTACTTCGCAAAACTGGCGCCGTAAATGTCGGCGGATTAATGGGTGCTGTCGGAAAAACAAAATTTGAGCAAAGTGTTGCGCGAGCAATGCGCAGCCCACTTGGAGTAGGGGCGGCAAAGTTTCACACTGGCGGTGGATCTGGTGAAGTAGATACTGTGTATTTGGGTTGCTTCTTGCGAGAAGCCCTAACTGAAATTGGTGGCTTCGATGAGAGATTCATTCGCGCCCAAGATTGGGAACTTAATTTTCGATTACGAGAGCGCGGCGGCAAAATCTTCTTTGATCCCCGACTAGAAGTTACATACCGACCAAGGCCAAATTTGGCAGCCCTGGCAAAACAATATTTTGAATATGGCCGTTGGCGCCGTGTCGTCTCTCGCAAACATGCTGGCACTATTAATTATCGATACTTAGCTCCACCATTCGCACTAGCCGGAACCTTAATTTCGCTAATCGCCGGACTAACTATCTCGCCATTGCTTTATATCCCAGCTGCAATTTATCTGGGTTTCACCTTGGTGGCAGGAATTGTGCTCGGCAAAGGTTTGCTGGAAAAAGTATTGATGCCCGCAGTCCTATTTACAATGCAGATGGCTTGGGGTGCCGGTTTTATTACCTCACCAAAATCATTAGTACCCCAGGATTAGCCTTGAAACGATCTAACTTTGGCGCTCTTGTGCCTATTCTGATTTCAACTTTAGTACTGGCTATTCTGCCTTCAGCTTCGGCCGAAGTACCTGCCGCAATTTCATTTTCTGGCAAAGGTTATGGACACGGTGTTGGAATGAGTCAGATTGGCGCTCGTGGCTTAGCTCTTATGGGGGATACCGCAACGGCAATTATGAATTATTACTATCCCGGCAGCGAGGTAATGTCGTTAACAGATGATCAAATTCTGCGGGTAAATATCGGTCACCAATTAACTTCGGCCTCTTTAAAAAGTGATACACCTGGCATGTCATTGCAATTGATATCTGGCGATGGCGCTGAGCCACAATTTCTTTCGGTCCTGGCAGCAAAAGATTCAGTGAAGTTATCCATCTCAGAAAAGCAAGTTGCTATAACCACAACTCAAGTCGGCATCACAACTACGTTAACTCCAGTAGACCAATTAACTATCCGCTGGAGTGGCACTAGATATTTGGCTGGACCCGATTCAATTTTATCTTTAACACATACTAAGAAAACGACTCGATATCGTTATGGTCAAATCCAGGTCAAGGTGATTAAAGATGCCAAACTGGGCAATCGATTGGCGATCGTGAATCAAGTGAGATTGCACGATGAGTATCTTTGGGGGATAAGCGAAGTTCCTTCTTCTTGGCCAGCCGCAGCGCTTGAAGCACAAGCGATCGCTTCTCGAAGTTACGCCATGAGTAAAGCAGGCAAAGTTTTAAAGAGTTGTGATTGCGAACTTTATTCATCAATTAGTGATCAGAATTTTGCCGGGTATGCAAAGGAGGCCGAACCTAAGTGGGGGCTAATTTGGAAAGCCGCTGTTTCTCGGACTTCGGTTACTGAAACTACTGGTTTAACCGTTACCCGCAATTCATTACCAATTCGAACTTATTTTGGCTCATCCTCAGGTGGCGTAACTGAAACTTCAAAAAATGCCTGGGGGACTGATGTTGGCTATACCTTCTCGGTTCCAGATCCGTGGTCACTAGATCCTAAATTAAATCCGAATTTCTATAAGTGGAAACGAGATATTGCACAATCAGTGCTGGCTACTGCTTTTGGGTTACCAGATGTTGTGTCGGTCAAAGTTTTGTCGCTAAATGAAACTGGTTCCGTGAAACTCATTGAAGGAAAATCAAGTGCTGGAAAGAAAGTTAAATTAAGCGGTGAGACGTTTCGCAGTAAATCCAAACTGCCATCGACTTGGTTTGCTCCAACGAGTGAAGAGCTAATAAGCGTAAAGAATTAGTTAGCGTGCAGAACTGAATTAAGTCCACCCCAAGTGCCGGTGCGCATAACTGCTTCAAGTGCACCGCTCTGTGAATTACGACGGAATAGCAAATTGTTAGCACCAGAGAGTGTGGCTGCTTTAACTACTTCACCATCAGGCAGCAAAACTTTCGCAGCAGCCGTTACATAGGTGCCTGATTCAATGACGCAGTTATCACCAAGTGAAATACCGCAACCAGAATTAGCACCTAGTAAACAGTTCTCGCCAATCGAAATCACTTCTTTGCCGCCACCACTTAAGGTGCCCATAATCGAAGCGCTGCCACCAATATCACTGCCGTTACCAACAACCACGCCGGCAGAAATTCGTCCTTCTACCATTGAAGTTCCGAGTGTGCCGGCGTTGAAATTTACAAAACCTTCGTGCATAACTGTTGTGCCGCTAGCTAAGTGAGCGCCGAGTCGTACTCGATCGGCATCAGCAATGCGCACACCACTTGGAACTACATAATCAACCATTCGTGGGAACTTATCGACACCATAAACAGCTACGTGTTGTCCTGTAGCTGCTCGAATGTTGGCGCGAGTGATTTCAAAATTATCAACCGGACAAGGACCAACTGAAGTCCAAACCACGTTATTTAGAATTCCGAAAATTCCATCAAGTGATTGCCCATGTGGCTTAACTAAACGATGCGAAAGTAAATGCAAACGCAAGTAGGCATCGCTAACTGAAGTAGGTGGTGTTGCTAAATCAATCTCAATGCCAACTACTTCGCTGCGCACGCCGCGTGCATTGTCAGGTGTTGCAAGTGAAGCTAATTCAGCAGGCGCACTTGCGGGCAGATTGCCTAAAACAGGTGCTGGGAACCAAGTATCAAGAACGGTGCCATCTTTTTCGCCACCATTGATTAACGTGGCAATTCCATATCCAGCTGCTCGTTGCGACATAAGACAAGCCTAGCCCCTATCCTTACCGACATGCGTATTGCCGTCTTTTGCTCATCATCACCGACTATTGATGCGAAGTATCAAGCGGTTGCAACCGAACTTGGAAATGCCATCGGCAATCAAGGCTGGGGCTTAGTTTCAGGTGGCGGCCATATTTCCACGATGGGTGCGATTGGTCGTGCGGTACGCGAAGTCGGCGGACACACAATTGGCGTGATCCCACAGTCCTTAGTTGATATTGAATTCGCTGACCGCGATAGCGATGAATTGCATGTAGTCGAATCAATGCGCGAACGCAAAGCGAAGATCGAAAATTTAGCAGATGCTTTTATTACCTTACCTGGCGGCCCAGGCACGCTAGAAGAATTCTTCGAAATTTGGGTTGGCCGTTTCCTTAAGTTTCACGATAAGCCAGTTTTAATTCTTGATCCACACGGCGCATTCGCACCACTTGTTACTTTGCTTGATCATCTTGAAGCCGAAGGCTTTGTAAAGCCAGGCCAACGTGAATTAGTAACTTGGTGCACAAGTGTTGAGCAAGTTATCGAAACACTTAATAAGTCTGGGAAGTAAATTGGCTAGTAACGAAATTAAGATCAGTCTGAAAATAGCAGCACCA
>CAJAFH010000075.1 GCA_903939005.1 uncultured Actinomycetes bacterium
GCGTCGAGTCATAACTGCGACATTTTCTTCACACATACATCGCGTGCAACAAATTATTGATACTGCGCACGAACATAAACGAAAAGTTGCCTTCATTGGTCGTTCAATGGTGCGTAATATGAAGATCGCTCAAGAAATGGGTTTTCTAAAAGTGCCAGATGGCATTGTCTTTGATGCTAAAGATCTCGATGCTTATGACGATAACGTCGTATTGATTTGCACTGGCTCACAAGGCGAACCACTTGCGGCCCTTTCGCGTATGGCAAATGGTGATCACCAAATTCGCGTGGGCGAAGGCGACACTGTAATTCTGGCTTCTTCGCTGATTCCGGGAAATGAGAATTCGGTATTTCGAATCATCAATGAGTTAACTCGCTTCGGCGCAAAAGTAGTTCATAAAGGTAATGCCATGGTGCACGTCTCTGGCCATGCCGCAGCTGGTGAACTTACCTATTGCTACAACATCGTTAAACCAAAGTATGTAATGCCAGTTCATGGCGAATGGCGCCACTTACGGGCTAATGCTGAACTAGCAATTGCAACTGGAGTACCCCGAAAAAATACCATTGTGATTGAAAACGGAATCGTGGTTGATTTAATTGATCACGAAGCGCAAGTAGTCGGTAGCGTTCCTTGCGGCTTTGTCTATGTAGATGGTCAAAGCATTGGCGATATAACTGAAGATTCACTAAAGGATCGACGTATTCTGGGCGAAGAAGGTTTCATTTCCGTAGTTGTCGTAATTGATGCACAAAGTGGAAAAATTGTGGCTGGCCCAGATATTCATGCGCGCGGATTTAATGAAGACGAGTCGTTATTTGATGGCGTGAAATTAGAGATTGAAAAAGCTTTGACCCGGGCAGTTGCAGATGGCATCAATGGCACCCATCAACTTTCCCAAGTTGTTCGTCGCACCATCGGTAGTTGGGTAGGTGGCAAACATCGTCGTCGGCCAATGATCGTTCCGGTGGTCATCGAGGTTTAGCGCGGCGCGCCTGACCTATCGGGTTTTAGTAAACCTTTAGGCTTAGGTAGTTATGGCAAAGAAAAAAACACGCGCGAAAACAAGCACAAAAACTAGCGGCATCGGCAGGTCAATCCTGCGCGGGCTAGCTGCGATTTGGCGCGGACTGGCTAAATATTTAGGCAAGTCGATTCGCTTCGTCGCCAAGGGAGCCAAGGATTTAGATCCAGCTCATCAACGCGATGGCTTTGCATTCCTGCTCTTAATTTTGGCGATCATGGCCGCGGCCGGAACCTGGTTTGATGGCGGAAACATTGTTGGTCGCGCTCTTGCCAGTTTCTTCTACGGCGGCTTTGGGCAAATCGGAATATTTACGCCGCTAGTCCTTGGCTACTTCGCTTTCCGGTTATTTCATTCACCACAGGAAAAATCCGCAACTGGTCGAATCGTAGTTGGCACAATTGCGCTATTGCTTAGCACAACAGGTATTGCTCATCTGTTAAGTGGAAAGCCAGGCACCGGCACCACAGCCATGCATGAAGGTGGTGGCTGGTTAGGTTATGGAATTTCACAACCACTAGTTGTGCTTATGACAGATGTTTTGGCATATCCAGTTTTGATTCTGCTCTTCTTCTTTGGTTTATTGGTTACTACCGCAACACCAGTTTCTTCAGTAATCACCCGAATTAAAAATACTGCGACCTGGCTAAATTCCAAGCGCCCTGATCGCAGCGAAGAAGAGTTTGAAGTTACCGATACTCCGCCATTTGAAACGCCAGTAGTTGCTGAATGGAATAAGCATAAAGATGATGAAGAAGAGTTAGACGAAGAAAGTTTTGACGAAGAGTTCACAGTCGAAGTTCCAGTAGCAACGATTATTCCGCCAACTGCAGTTCCAGCCCCGGCCAGCACCGCTAGACCTGAGCAACTTATGCTCTCAAGTGATGCTATTTATGAACTTCCTTCGCCAGATCTCCTGCGCACTGGGCCAGCTGCTAAAGCCAAAAGTAAAGCGAATGAAATCGTGGTTGCAGCTCTTACCGAAGTTTTCTTGCAATTCGAAATTGATGCCCAAGTAACGGGTTTCATGCGTGGCCCGACTGTCACGCGATACGAAGTCGAACTGGGAAATGCGGTTAAGGTAGAACGTATTACTGCGCTTTCCAAGAATATTTCATACGCAGTTGCCAGCAGCGACGTGCGAATTCTTTCCCCGATTCCAGGTAAGTCCGCAGTCGGTATTGAAATTCCAAACGCCGATCGCGAAATTGTGGCCCTGGGCGATGTAATGCGTTCAAGTGTGGCTGGCCAAGATCACCACCCAATGTTGGTTGCCCTCGGTAAAGATGTTGAAGGCAACTTTGTTTGCGCAAACCTGGCCAAAATGCCGCACTTATTGGTTGCTGGCGCTAC
>CAJAFH010000076.1 GCA_903939005.1 uncultured Actinomycetes bacterium
AAGCACCGAATTTGGTTTCCAAACCAATAGACCCATCGACGCTACTTCGCGCGCTTTTCCGGCCGCTGGATTTTCTAAAGCAAATGCGTATGACTCAAGCTGCGGGGCATAGAACTGACCGCTATCGCGTTCTGATTCAGAAACTTTGCAATCAATTAAACCAAGTGTGCCATCATCATTTTCGGCCAGGACATCGTAGATACCCAGGATTCGCCACGGCGTCTTAGCGCCATTAATGCTGATGTAATCACTCTTAACCCACTCGCCCCATTTAGTTATCTTGCCGGGGCGTAGTGAAGGATCCAGGTCAGGCATACTCGCACCGCGAAACTGAGCTTCTTGTAACTTAGATAAAGTGCCAACGATCGGGAACTGACCGGGCAAAGTTACTTTGAACCAGTACTTAATCCAGATGCAACGCTTGCAAGTACTTAAACCGAAAGTTAGATCACTGGGTGCGATTGTGTCGCGCGCTGGCTTTGCTGGTTTCTTAATCACAGGAGTCCTAACGCGGTCGAAAATATTACGGAGGCACCTAACAGAATCATTACGCAACCTCCAGTAGCTCTAAGTTTTTCCAGTCTACTGGCATCGCCGGCTAACCAGGCGCGTGCAGTTCCGGCAAGCAAGCCCCAACTTCCATCGCTGAAGAAGGCTAGAACTGAAAAAAGAGCGCCGAGAAAAAGTAGTTGGCCAGTAACGCTACCGCGATCACGATCAATAAATTGTGGCAAGACAGCTGCATAGAAAACTAAACCTTTGGGATTTAGAACACCCACCATAAAGCCATCGCGAATAGATTGAAAAACTCGAGGTTCTATCGGACCTTGATTAGTCATATCCGCGGCATGCACTTTTCGTTTACGGATCGCATCGATTCCTAGATAGACCAAATAAAGTCCGCCACCCCATTGCACGGCAACGAAGGCTAAATCAGAACGCTGCAGAATCGGACCCAATCCAAATGCAACTAAGGATGAGAGAACAAAGGCACCAGTTACGTTGCCAGCCACAGTTACCACTGCAACTTTGCGGCCCCATGCAATTGCTCGAGCTATTACAAATAGAACACTCGGACCAGGGGCCAAAATAATAATCATCGCGGCAATGATGTATTCAACGAGGCGCGATGGAATAACCATTTCGTGATTCTAATGCTTAGAGCTTAAAACTTTTGGGAAATGCAAAAGGGGCCGGTTTCCCGACCCCTTTTGCCTAAACAGACTTGGCAGGTTTACTTGCGCGCTTCTGCGAGCGAGTGCAGTACTCGATAGCCGATTACCGCAACTAGCGTTGCATTTACGATGCCAGTAAATGTGTAATCGCCTCTAGTCCATGAGTAGTCAGCGATGCCAATAATGAGCGCAGAAGATGCGATCAAAAGGTTTGTGGAATTGGCAAAATCAACTTTATTTTCGATCCAGATGCGCGCACCAAGGATGCCGATCATTCCGAAAAGAGCTGTCGATACGCCACCAAGTGCACCTGCTGGAGTAGCACTAAGTACCGCTCCGAACTTAGGTGATAGCGAAAGACCAACTGCGCCGATACCAGCGATCCAATATGCAGCAGTTGAATAAACTCTAGTAGCTGCCATTACACCAATGTTTTCGGCATAAGTTGTTGTACCAGAACCGCCACCAAAGCCAGCAAGTGTTGTTGCAACACCATCAGCCATAAGTGCATTACCCATTTGATCATCAAGATTCTTGCCAGTCATCGCTGAAACAGCCTTTACGTGACCAACGTTTTCTGCGATGAGTACTAACACCACAGGTAAGAAGAGAATCATGATGCTCATGTCAAAGGTTGGAGTGGTAAATGTCGGTAGTGCGAACCATTCGGCAGCTGTGATGCCTTCAGTTTTCACATCACCCATAGCTAAGGCAACTACATAACCAACAACTAAACCTAAGAAGATGCTGATGCGGCTCATGAAGCCCTTGGACATAACAGTGAACAAGCCAATGCTGCCCAAAGTGATGATTGCAATTAGTGGGTCTGCAGTGAAGTTACCTTTTGCTGCGCCAGCTAAATTAAAACCAATCACCATAACGATGGTGCCGGTTACAACAGGTGGCATCAACCAATTGATCCAACCGATACCAGCTGCTTTAACTGCAAATCCAACTGCAGCAAGTACGGCGCCGGTGAATACGATTCCGCCAAGAGCTGCAGCCATTCCACCGGTTGCATTCGCAGCCATTGCGGCGCCAATTGGCCCGAGGAATGCGAAGGATGAACCTAAGTAACTAGGTAATTTATTGCCAGTGATAATTAAAAATAGAATTGTGCCTACGCCAGAGAAGAAAAGCGTGGTCGTTGGTGGGAAACCAGTGATGATCGGGACCAAGAAGGTCGCACCGAACATGGCTGCAATATGTTGCAAGCCGACACCTATGGTGCGCGGCCAGCTCAGGCGTTCATCAGTTGAAACCACGGCACCGGCAGCAATGCTCTTGCCATCGCCATGCATTTTCCAAGTAAGTAGAGACATATTGAAATAGGCCCTTCCTAATGGCCTCCAAGAGGTTTGAAGGCGCTAAAAAGAGGGTAAATCCGACCCACTAGTAAGTCGCATAGGTCACACGGCGAGTTCTCAGAAATCTCGGAATCCCCCGATTAAGCGTGTTTGGGTTGCGCTCAGGCTGAAAATCGGCTTAACTATCGCATCGATATATCGAATCGATACATACATCAGATATATCGGACAGACTAATGGCAGAAGGAAGGGGAAGTCGTGCGCTCACGTAGTGAATCACTCGAATTCGCCCTTCTGGGGCTTCTTTCGCAGAACAGTCTTCATGGCTATGAACTGCGCAAGCGCTTAACAGCCATCTATGGACCATTTCGTGCTCTCTCGTTTTCAGTGCTCTACCCGCAACTAAAACGCATGATGCTAGCTGGCTTGATTGAAGAATCAACTGAAGCTGCAACCCCACGTCGTTCGCGAATTGTTTACGGGCTTACTGAAAAAGGGCGAGATCGCTTTGAAAAGTTAACCGACACAGTAGGTCCAGATACTTGGGAAGATGAAGGATTTGAAGTTCGCTTCGCATTCTTTAGTCCAACTTCAACTACCAACCGAGTTCGGATTTTAGAAGGACGTCATCGACGTTTGAAAGAGAAAGCAGAGATTCTGCGAGGCGAGCTAGAGAAGTCGCCAATTGGAATCGATAAGTACCTAGAGGAGTGGCGACGTCACTCTCTTGAATCAGCAGAACGAGAAATTGTTTGGCTGGAAGACATGATCAAAACCGAGAGGAAATAACGTGAATATCACAACCGGTAAAGGCGATATCCGAGTAGCAATTGTAGGCGTTGGAAACTGCGCTAACTCATTGGTGCAAGGCGTGACCTACTACAAAGATGCAGCCCTTGATCAGGAGATTCCTGGCCTTATGCATGCAACCATTGGCAGCTATCACATCAGCAACGTTAAGTTCGTTGCCGCATTTGATGTTGATGCCAAGAAAGTCGGCTTAGATCTGGCTGATGCCATTTGGGCAAGCGAGAACAACACCATCAAGTTCAGCGATGTTGCAAAGACTGGCGTTCCAGTTCTTCGCGGTGTTACAAATGATGGACTTGGTAAGTATTACCGCGAGACAATTACTGAATCAGATGCACCAGCAGTTGACGTGGTTGCAGTGCTTAAGGAAGAACAAGTTGATGTTTTGATTTGTTACCTACCTGTTGGCTCTGAAACAGCTGCTAAGTACTACGCACAGTGTGCAATTGACGCTGGTTGCGCATTCGTTAACGCACTTCCTGTTTTCATCGCATCAGACCCAGTTTGGGCTAAAAAATTCGAAGATGCCGGTCTTCCAATTGTTGGCGATGACATCAAGAGCCAAGTTGGCGCGACTATTACGCACCGCATCATGGCTAAGTTGTTCCAGGATCGTGGCGTTCACCTAGATCGTACCTACCAATTAAACGTTGGTGGAAACATGGACTTCAAGAACATGTTAGAGCGCGATCGTTTAGAGTCTAAGAAGATTTCAAAGACCAACTCAGTGACATCACAACTCGATCACGATATGGGCGAGAAGAACGTTCACATCGGACCTTCGGATTACATTCCATGGCTAGATGATCGCAAGTGGGCTTATGTTCGTCTTGAAGGTCGTGCCTTCGGCGATGTCCCACTAAATCTTGAGTACAAGCTAGAAGTTTGGGATTCACCTAACTCGGCTGGTGTAATCATTGATGCGCTTCGTTGCGCAAAGATCGGTCTTGATCGCAAAATCGGCGGCGCTTTATTGTCACCATCTAGCTACTTCATGAAGACGCCACCGGAGCAATACACCGATGAGCAGGCTCATGTTAAGACTGAAGATTTCATTAGTGGAAAGATCGAGCGCTAATAAATTTAGTTTGTTAAAGAGAATCGCCGCTAGCTTATTAAAGAGAATCGCCCCCTTGACCTTACGGTCTAGGGGGCGATTTTTTCCCTCACGGAGAGTTGAGGTTAAATCGTCGCATCCTCGGAGGTGCGACGAATATGAATTAACCCTGCAATTGATAACAACAACATCAGTAGTGCGCCAACAAGTGCAGCTAGCGCTGAAATTGAGGCAATCTGCCCTAATTGCCAAAATGCATAAGCATTCAGCAGCATGCCACGTAGTGATTGACCTTTAAATACACTTTCAACAATTGCCGCTTTCTTGTCAGCATCCGCTTTCAAGTCCGCATTAGTTGGGTCGGCGGCCGCACGACCACTAGCAACACGATTATCTGTTGAAGCTTCAGCATATGTTGGCATCGCATTTAAATGGAATTGAATGTAATGATCGGCATACATTTGAGCTTGTTTTCCAGTAGTCATTATCTTGTCGGCATTTGCGGCAAAGAAATCAACCACATCTTTAGAAGCATCTGGATCTCCAGTGTTTCCTGGAATTGAGATTTTCTGAGCTGCTAGTTGATCTCCAACAGCACCAGTTGCAAAAGTCGCACCCCAATTGAGAAGTCCAGCTGCGACAAGCAGTAGTGCAGCTAATCCAAATCCAACAAAAGTAACAATCTGATCGAAAGTTTTACGTTTCATCTTTAATTCTCTCCCTCTTAGGCACTCGATTTCGAGTACGAGGTAATTACATCTTGGCGCAGTGTGAGAATTGAAAAATTACTTATGAGGCAGCACTCAGGAAATATTGCTGAGAGCCATCACTCGCTTTAGGAAACGAGAAAAGAAATTAACTTTTAATTAATCCTGATGAAGGCTACAGATTTGCCGACCATCTGGGCCAACTTCTAGGTGAGAACATGCCACGCCTAGTTTCTCGAAAGCTTGATCGCCGTAATGCGTGCGATATGCGAGAGCTAGCAAAACTCGTAAATTGGTATTTACATCCGCTTTGATACCAAAAACATGGGCACTTCGACTGACTGTATTTTCAATTACTTTCTCAGTGTGACCGGTATCAATAGCGATAGCCCCATTAGTTTTGCCTTCGCAAAGTAGTTCCAAAACCAAACGTTCGAATGGGGATAGTTCGCGGGAACTTATCGTGATATCTCTTGCCATAGCTGTGACCTCTCCGTCATGGTCATGGTACTCCGAATTACTGGCAAGTAACCCTATGCTTAGGGCCATGATTGATCTGATCTCGTCAAAAAGCGCCGATGGAGTGCTAACACTCAGACTAAATCGGCCCGCCAAAATGAATGCCCTGACTAGAGAAATGTATGGCGCGCTTGCCAACGGTCTAAACGAAGCTGCCGGTGATTTCAGTATTCGCGCAGTCATCATTACCAGCGAAGGCGATCACTTCACTGCGGGCAATGACATTAAAGACTTTATGGAAAATCCACCGACGAGCGATGACACTGAAGTAGCAAAGTTTCTTGGCTCATTACTTAATTTCCCTAAACCTCTTCTTGCCGCTGTTAAAGGAAATGCAGTTGGAGTTGGCACCACAATGCTGCTTCATTGCGACGTTGTTCTGGCATCACCAACTGCAAATTTCTCAATGCCTTTTACTTCACTCGGGTTAGTACCAGAAGCCGGTTCAAGTTATCTCTTTCCGGCTTTAGTCGGATATCAACGGGCAGCGCGCATCTTCTTAACTGGCGAAACTTTCTCAGCTGCTGATGCCAAAGAGATGGGTCTGGTTACCACGATTGCTTCCGATGTATACGAGCAAGCACAATTAGTGGCCAGCCAAATCGCAGCTCAACCGCCACAAGCTGTGATCAATACCAAGGCACTTTTGAAAGCTAGCAAGCACGATGCAGTCGAGGCAGTTATGAAAGCTGAGTTCCAATTATTTTCAATGGCGCTTCAATCCGAAGAGGCCATGATGGCGTTTATGAACTTCATGAGTAAGAAAGGTAAATAACATGTCACTAGCCGGAAAGAGAATCTTTATTACAGGCGGATCCCGCGGAATCGGTTTAGCTATTGCTTTGAAAGCAGCCCGTGATGGCGCATCAGTAGCGATAGCAGCCAAGACTGCCGAAGTAAATCCGAAGCTACCTGGCACGATTTATTCAGCTGCCGCAGAGATCGAAGCCGCTGGGGGAGTAGCGCTTCCAATTCAATGCGACCTGCGCGATGAAACCCAAATTGAAGCTGCCATTGCTCAAGCTGCTGCTGAATTCGGTGGCATTGATATTTTGATCAATAATGCAAGTGCCATCAATTTAACTAAGACCGAGGCAACTCCAGCTAAGCGCTTCGACTTGATGTTTGATGTCAATGTGCGCGGCACATTTCTAACTTCGCAAGCAGCAATTCCGCATCTTCGGGAATCAGCTAAAGCTGGCCGAAACCCTCATATCTTGACGCTGTCTCCACCACTTTCCATGAAAGCTAAGTGGTTCCAACACCACGTTGCTTACACAATGGCTAAGTACGGCATGAGCATGTGCGTTTTAGGTATGTCTGAAGAATTCCGCAAAGATGGAATAGCAGTAAATGCGCTATGGCCACGTACAGCGATTGATACTGCAGCTTTGCAAATGATTCCGGGCGTAGATACCGCAGCTTGCCGAACACCTGAGATTTTGGCAGATGCTGCTTACATTATTTTAAATCGTGAATCTAAAGGCTGCACAGGCAATTTCTTTGTCGACGATGAATTACTAGCATCTGAAGGAATCACAGATCTTGAGAAGTACTCGGTAGTTCCGGGAACTAAAGATTTCCTCCTTGATTTCTTCCTAGACTAATGCGCAAACTAAAAGTCTTGCTGCTTGCAGTAGGACTCGTATTTAGCGGGACCCAAAGCGCAGTAGGTCATGCTGAATTAGTGAAGAGCTTTCCAGTCGCGAATTCAACCTTAACTAAAGCGCCAAAGTATGTGCAGTTGGAATTTGGCGAAGCGATAATTACCCTAAAGAGTAAGAACGCTAACTCAATTGTCGTCCTAGATTCAAAAGGTAAGAAGATTGAGACCTCTAAAATCGTAATTAAAAAAGCTATAGCAAGTGTTGAATTCATTCGAACTCTTAAACCAGGAAAATACCTTGTTAAATATCGGATCGCATCAGCAGACGGTCATATTCTGAGTGCGCAGTACAAGTTCTCAATAAGTTAGAATTACGGCATGAAACCTGAGTTAAATGACATTAATTTCATCAGCGAATCTGAGCGCCGCGGAAAAGCACGTGATCTCTTCTGGCCTTGGGCAGGCGCTAATGTTTCGTTGCTGGCCCTGTCTTATGGTGCATTCTTTCTAGGTTTCGGAATTTCTTTCTGGCAAGCGACAATCGCTGCAGTTATCGGCACCATGGGTTCCTTCGCGTTAGTTGGCGTTAGCTCGCTGGCAGGTAAGCGTTCTAGTGCGCCAACCATGACTCTCTCACGTGCCGCTTTTGGTGTTAAGGGCAACTTATTGCCAGGGTTACTTTCATACTTCGTTTTTGTGGGCTGGGAAACCGTTTTGGTCTCGCTTGCTACGTTAGCAACTGGCACAGTTTTAGAAAGAGCTACTTCTCTTGATCGCAATATTGCTCTAGTTCTTGGCTTTTTGATTGCAGCCTCACTCACCATTTTCGGAGGCGTATTGGGTCATCCGGTGATCATGAAGTTACAGCGTTGGATTACCGGAGTTACTGTTGTAGCAACAGTTACATATATTGTCTTGACGCTAGATGAAGTTAATTGGGATTCAGTATTTGCGATAAAGGCCGGAAGTACAGCAGGACTCATTGGAGCAATAATCTTTGCAATCACTGGTATTGGCCTTGGCTGGGTAAATAGCGCAGCTGATTATTCGCGTTATCTACCGCGTAGCGTTTCAAGTAAGTCAGTTTTCGGTTGGACAGTCCTGGGTGCATCCGTTGTTCCAATTGTTTTGGTCATCTACGGAAGCGCACTTTCCGGTAGCAGCAAAGAGTTAAGTGATTCAATTGCTATGGACCCAATTGGGGCTCTTACTCAGTTGCTACCAACTTGGTTCCTAATCCCATTTGCACTCGTTGCAATTCTTGGGTTAGTTGGGGGCGCGATCCTTGATCTTTATTCATCCGGCTTAACCCTGATCTCTATAGGAGTAAAAGTAAAGCGCCCAGTTGCTGCCGGTATTGATGGCACTGTCATGTTATTTGGAACCATCTATATTGTTTGGTTTGCTAGTGATTTCTTCGCTCCGTTCCAAGGTTTTCTAATCACACTGGGTGTCCCAGTGGCTGTTTGGTCAGCGATATTTGTCGCCGATGTAGTTCTACGTAAACGTGATTATGTAGAAGCTGAATTATTTTCTGAAACCGGTCGTTATGGTCGCGTAAACCCAATCGCTATTGCGCTAGTTGCGATTGGTTCAATTATCGGATGGGGATTTGTTACAAATACTTTCGCTAGTTGGCTAAGTTGGCAGGGCTACTTCATGGGCGCAATCGGCGGCAAAGAAGGGCAGTGGGCATACGCCAATGTTGGCGTCATCTTTGCTTTACTGATTGGTTTCTTCGGTTATCTATTGCTAGGCAGAGCCCGGATAAAGCTACAAGAGACTGATTAATCCTGAGCTTTAGAAAATCGGCTTAGCAACAAGATTCCAAGGATTGCAGAAATTAGCGCTGCCATAACTAAACCCAGTTTGATTTCAGCAATTACTGCCTCATCGTTAATTGCTAGCTCGGCAAGAAAGAGCGAAACGGTTAGACCCATTCCAGCAAGAGCGCCTGCGCCTGCTATTTCAGAGAACGAGACCGAGTCAGGTTTTCTCGCGAATCCAATCTTGACTGCGAGCCAAGCGAATAAAGTGATGCCGACTATCTTTCCAACGACTCGACCAAAGATAATTCCACCTGCGACTGGCCCGCTTAGAGTTTGAGCAAGCGAACTCCAATTGATCTCGACACCGATATTTGTAAGTGCGAACAGCGGAATTATGAGAAATGCAGTCCAGGGATGCAGAATCTCGATCAAACGTTTAGTTGGAAGTTGTTTGATCTCAGGCATTAGTAGTGCAATTGCCACCACTCCGATAGTTGAGAAAATCTTG